>NZ_JBBDNQ010000006.1:0-82358 GCF_040877505.1 Pseudohongiella sp. | reverse complement strand
AAGACTCTCGTTTCAAGACTCTCGTTTCAAGACTCTCGTTTCAAGACTCTCGTTTACAAGACTCTAGTTTACAAGACAGAGGCAAACCGTATGGACTCGCAGGACAAAAAACTGCTGCGCTTACTGCAACACGATGCATCCCTGTCAGTGGCAGACCTGGCCGACCAGGTGGGCATCTCCAAATCCGCGTGTTGGCGACGTATGCAGAAGCTGGAGGAAAATGGTGTCATCAAGCAGCGCGTCACCCTGCTCGATACAAAAAAACTGGGGCTGGGCCTGACGGTTTTTGTCACCGTGCGCACCAATCAGCATAACGCCGACTGGGCACACAACTTCAACCAGGTGGTGCAGGACGTGGAAGGTGTGCTTGAGGTGTACCGGCTCGGCGGGCAGATCGACTACCTGCTAAAGGCGGTGGTCGCCGACATGCCCGGTTATGACCGTCTGTACCAGAAGCTGATCGCCGCCGACCTGTTTGATGTCACGGCCAGCTTTGTCATGGAGGAAATCAAGGCCACCACCGTGCTGCCGATCAAATAAAGCGAATCCGAATCACTCAGGCTGGCCCGGGCGGAAGGCGAGCAACACATTGCCGGCCTGCTGGCGAAAGCGGTCATAACCCGAGCCGACAAACAACATGCCGGCACCGGCCGAAATGCTGTGCGCATCAATGGAACCGCCACGTGCTTCAACATTATTGACAGTGGCAAAACCCTGCGACGAGTCAAACTCAAACAGAATATCGCCGTCTTCACCATCAAAAATAAAAAGTCGCCCGTCAATGTTGCCGGCCACCAGCGCCCCGTCAATGACCAGCGGCAAGGCCGAGAATCCGTAACGCTCCTGACAGGTTTCCACGCGTAAATCGCGGCCATCAGCGCAATCGGGTCGCGAGCGGTATTCCCAGGCCGGCTCACCATTGCCCAGATCAAATGCATGTACACCCGCATCAATCATGTCGTCGGTCATGCTGGCGTAATGCGGATCGCTGATGGGCAAAAATACCCGCTCGCCATCCACCGCAATGCCCCAATGATTGCCGCCCAGAGCGCCACCGTCACCCACCCGCTGCTGCCAGAGCAAGGTGCCATCATCGGGATCCAGCGCCCACACGTGCCCTGACTTCTGCCCTGCCACCAGGCGCTCACTGCCGTCAGCCAGCGTCACCAGCGCAGCGGCACCACCAAAATCCCAGTCCTTGATGATGCTGTCATCAGCAGAGGGGCAATTCGGGCCGTATTCACGACCGGTGCAGGCCATGTTCCAGACATCATTGGCGATCGCCTGGAACTGCCAGCGCACCTCGCCATTGTTGATATCCAGCGCGATGATGGCGTTGCTGGTGTACGTGGCGGGCAGAGAGGTATTTTCACCGGTGGTGACATACAACAGCCCCCGCTTTTCGTCCAGACTCGGACTGGACCAGATCGGTGCCCCGGAAGGCCCCCGCAAGCGAGTGCCAACAGAGTTGACCTCACCGGTGTAGTCGGCCGGTGGCATGGTGTAGTAGGTCCATACCCGCTCGCCGGTAAGCGCATCCAGCGCAATCACGGCGCCGCGACCATCACAGCACTCGTGGGTGGCTTCAGCGCCACGCTGGACGCCGGACGCTGACACCGGCACATACAGACGCTGTTCATGGTATAGCGGAGCGCCGGTCAGGCGGGTGTGGACACCCTCGTCGGCCGCACCATCAATGATCCATAACGCTTCGCCGGTGAGCGGATCAATGGCATGCAGCCGGGCGCGTTCATCACTGACATAAAGCAGACGCTGTCCGCCTGTTTTTTCGTCTGCCTGTCCGTCTGCCTGTCCGTCTGCCTGTCCGTCTGCCTGTCCGTCTGCCTGTCCGTCTGCCTGTCCGTCTGACTGGCCGTCTGGCTGTTCGTCTGATTGGCCGCCAGTCGCCAGCACATCACTCAGCGCGGCTGAGCTGCGTAAACTAGCGCCGGCATCGTACGCCCATTTGATGCAGCCCGATTCCGTATCCAGGGCCAGCACCTGTTCGGTAGCCCCTGCCGGATAAAACACCGTATTCCCAGCAATCACCGGCGTCGAGCGCAGGCCCCCGATTCCGGGCAGACCCAGTGCCCAGGCCAGTTCCAGGCGCGGCATGTCAGCTTTGCTCAAGCCACTCTGGGCGGCGCTCAGATTGCGGGAAAAACGCAGGTCACCACCGGCATTGCCCAGTGACACCGCATCAAGATGGATGGCCTGTTGTGCATCGGAACATCGGTTTTCGCTCAGCCATTCCCCGGACACCGGCGGCACCGCCAGATAGTCGATCACCGCTTCACGTTGTGGTTCCGATAAAACCTGACCTTGGGCCTGCATCAGGCCGGCCGTCAGCGCAAAGCGCAGCGTGTCCGCGGTCATGGTGCGCAGGGTCGCCACCGATGCGGCGCGCGGGTCACCGCCTTCGTGGCAGGTGGCGCAATAACTGGCGAATATGTCTTCCCCGGGATGGACATCGCTGCCCTGGGCCAGCAGCTGTGATGACGTTGTCAGTGCTACCGCTGCCGTCAGGCCGGTTGCAACAACCGTCAGGCGTCGGTGGATAGAGGTAATGATCGTCATATGCTCACTCGTAATTATGTTTGTGTCAGGAGCCAAAACGGTAGCGCAACTTGATCACCAGCGTATCCACTACGGGTTCGGACCATGCTTCCTGTAGCAGCCCAGTGTAATCATCAAATGTGTTACCCGGCAGGTTGCCACCGCGGGTATAAACAATGAACAAATCCGACAGCGGTGCAATTTCCCAGCGATACCGCGCCTGGAATGTCATCCGGCTGATGCTGAAATCATCACTGGTCGCATTGGGTTTGGCGACTTCGTGCAGCTCTTCGATACGATCAGGATTGACTTGCAGGAATTTGTTTTCGAAGGCCTTCAGCCCGGTCCATTGTACGCCCAGGCGAATCTGTTGCCGCGCATTAATAAAATAATTCAGGGTGACTTTAGGTGACCACTGCGTCGCCTCGAAACTGGTATAGCGACCGTTGCCACGGTATACCAGCAAGCCCTCCCGATCAGTATACGCCGCCTCCGCCTGCAGTGAAAAATTATCCACCGGCCGATAGGTAACACCGGCGCTGGTCGTGGTATTGCGTTCACCCAGATCATCCGTGTTGGCATCCAGATCAAAACTGTACACCAGCGTTTGCGACGGGTCAGTATCCCAGCCAAACACAAACTGCCAGCGACCCGGCACATAATAATCACCACTGCCGCGACCAAGCCGGTCATCAATGCGGCGATGATAATAACGCGCACTGGCCAGCATCGAGTGATTGTTCAAAAACGTATATTCGCGGGTAGCGAAGATGCCCTGGCGCACAAAATCGCCGTTGCTGTTCCACTGGTTAAAATTGAAAATACTGGTGCTGCGTGAAAGCAGCCCTTCAACATTGGATTCATTACGCGTGTAGTTGTAATCCAGGTGCATCAGGTCATTGCGGGTCAGGAAACCCAGGGTATTGAGCTCCAGTTTGTCATCATGGTAACCGGCGGCAACGCGGTGCTGACGTCCGCGGATGGGTTGAAAGATGATATCGGCAAAAGCGCCCTGCCCGCTGACGCCATCAACATCACTGTGTACGGCCTGTGCATCAACTACCCAGCGTGCATCGGCGGAAAAATAATGCATATCCACGCCATTGACCACCGCGTCGATCTCTGAATGTGACACCGAGGTGCCCATCCAGCCAATGGAGCGACGGCCACCGCCAGCGGTATCTTCGTATAGCAGGCGACCCACACTGAAGTCGCGGCCTTCAGCTTCAATTTTTACCCGCGATCCGTCAGGTGCGATACCTCTGATATCGCTGTCATCCTCCGAAGCAAGCAGCGTGCCGTAGCGCCAGTTGCCATTCTGCCCGGTGAACTTCGCTGCGCCCAACAAATCGCTCGGCGCACTGACATCAGTAGCGATGGTACTGACACCACTGGGTACATCAAAGCGGGCAGCGCTGCCAATACGGCGAGTGTTCAGCAGCGTGGTCGGGCCGCCTGGCCCGCGGGCGCTCTGGTTACGTGGCGAGGTATTAAATACGTCCTGGCCCTCAAGGAAAAAAGCGCGTTTTTCCGGAAAAAATGTTTCAAAAGCGGTGAGATTGACCACAATATCATCTGATTCGACATTGCCAAAATCCGGATTCAGACTGGCAGACAATTGGGTATTGGTGGTCGGTCGCCAGAATACTTCCAGACCTGCGCGCAAGTCGGAATCGTCCCGAATGCCGTCATGCGAGGCTGACAGATAGGGGTACCAGGTTAGCTGGGCACGGGGCTCAACGGCATCAAGCTCAAATTTGTAATAGGCGGACAGGAACTCATTAACGGTTGTGGGTAACGGTGGGAACGACCAGGTTTCATTCAGGTGGCCCACCTGACGTTCGGTATAGATACCGATACGTCGCGAATCACCCGATACACCAGGCAATGCCATCATGGTCCAGGGAATAAAAAACTCGGCTACCCAGCCGCCGTCGACCGGACTGGTTTCAGCAACCCACGACCCGTCCCACTGCAGATTGATCTGACGTTCGGGCAAAATGGTGCCATCGGTTTTGGATCCTCCGAGATTCACCCGCATCATATAGCCGTAAAGGCCTTCGCCGGAGGGGTCGATGTTGATGACAAAACCATCACGCTCCAGCCGTGTGTCACGCGATGTCATGCGCGCTACCAGAGTACCGGGGTCCTGATGATTCATCACCCCGACGTAAATACCGCGCTCTGTGTAGAAAATATGAGTATCGGTGCGCAGGCTGGTTTCGGCCAGTGTGTCGGGCGAAATGACCCGCATGCCGTCGATGGCGGGAACACGCTGCCAGACGGCTTCGTCCAGACGCCCGTCCAGGGTGATCTGTGCCTCGCCCTCACTGACCTGGGTCAGTCGTGGTGTCAGGTCCTGAGCCAGAGTGCTGCCACTGAAGAAAAGTATGTGGGCAGCGACCAGCACAGACGATAAACGCCAGTGCCAGAACATGCATTGCTTGATGATTTGCATGGTATTTTCTCTTTTTTATTATCCCCATGCTCGTTGTGGGCGATCGGGGTCTGTCGGGACTATAGCGTCTGATTCAGGGTTCACCCATAGCTGGCTACAATTCGTTGCAAAATAGCCCGGCGTCAATTACTTCGACTGATGTGCTTTTTCGTGGGATGATTGCTGCCAGCGTGCTTCAACAATAATTCCAGAAAGCAGGCTGCATGCACAATGGAACAAGGGGATATCATGCAATTGAATAAAGAACTGGTTGAGGAAATGGAATTGCTGCTTAAATTCGATCTGAGCAGCGCCCGTGTGGGCTTGAAAATACACAGTAATGCCGACGCAGAGGTCATCGCAGCGGCGAAACGTCTGTACCACAAAGAACTGGTGGAGCATGAGGACGGCGGTTTTCTGACCACACTGGGGCATGAGGCGGCTGAGCATTTACAGGCAGCGCGGCAGATTCTGACCTCGTCCGAGTAATTTTTTGCGCCCTGCGATCGCCGGGCTCACTCAAACGCCCGGCACTCTCACCCAGCCTTCCATGAGCACGCGGGCACTGCGGCTCATGATGGCTTTTTTGACAACCCATTCTCCATCAACCTGGTTGGCCTCTGCGCCTACACGCAAGGTACCGGATGGGTGTCCAAACACAACTGAGCTGCGATTCCCCCCGCCAGCGGCCAGATTTACCAATGTACCGGGCACAGCCGCCGCCGTCCCGATGGCAACCGCTGCGGTGCCCATCATGGCATGATGCAGCTTACCCATGGACATCGCCCGCACCAGCAAATCAATATCGTTTACCTTGACCGCCTTGCCGCTTGAAGTGACATAATCGGCAGGTGGCGCAACAAAAGCCACTTTGGGTGTGTGCTGCCTGTTGGCAGCTTCACTGAGCTCCCGGATCAACCCCATTTTCACCGCGCCATGACTGCGGATAGATTCAAACAGGGCCAGCGCATCACGGCTATCATTGATGATCTCCTGCAGCTCGGTGCCGGTATATCCAATCTCGCTGGCGTTGACAAATATTGTTGGAATTCCCGCATTGATCAGGGTCGCATTCAATTTGCCCACACCTGGCACATCCAGCTCATCAACCAGATTGCCGGTGGGAAACATGGCACCACCGTCTTCCCCGTCATCAGCCGGATCCATGAATTCGAGCTGTACTTCGGCTGCCGGAAACGTCACCCCATCCAGTTCAAAATCACCGGTTTCCTGTACCTCGCCGTTGGTGACCGGCACATGCGCGATAATGGTCTTGCCAATGTTCGCCTGCCAGATGCGGACCGTGCAAAGGCCATTGGCTGGCACCCGCGAGGGATCAAGCAGACCTTTGCTGATGGCAAAACCACCCACCGCCGATGACAGGTTGCCGCAGTTGCCACTCCAGTCCACAAAGGCTTTGTCGATAGCGACCTGCCCGAACAGATAATCGACGTCATGCTCCGGTCTGGCGCTTTTGCTGACAATCACCGTCTTGCTGGTACTGGAGGTCGCACCACCCATACCGTCAGTATGTTTGCCATAAGGATCGGGGCTGCCAATAACACGCAGCAACAATTGGTCGCGTGCCACTCCCGGCGTCTGCGCAGCAACAGGCAATTCATCAAGCAGAAAAAACACACCTTTGCTGGTGCCACCACGTATATAGGTAGCCGGCACTCTTATTTGCGGGTTGTGACTCATGCGCTTGCTCCCGACACCTGTGCCGATTCAAGAAAGTCCTGGGCAAAGCGCTGCAATACACCGCCGGCCTCGTAGATAGATACTTCCTCGTTGCTGTCCAGGCGACAGGTCACCGGCACTTCAACGCGTTGGCCATTGGCCCGGTTGATGATCAGTGTCAACTGCGCCCGCGGTGTGCGATCGCCGATAACATCAAAGGTCTCGGTGCCGTCAATCTCCAGCGTCTTGCGGGTCGTGCCGGCAGCAAACTCCAGTGGCAACACACCCATGCCAAGCAGGTTGGTGCGATGAATGCGCTCAAACCCTTCAGCAACAATGGCTTCAACACCGGCCAGGCGAACGCCTTTGGCCGCCCAGTCGCGCGAAGAACCCTGACCGTAATCGGCCCCGGCAATGATGATCAGCGGCTGTTTGCGCACCAGGTAGGTTTCAATGGCTTCCCACATACGGGTGACCTTGCCCTCGGGTTCAATTCTGGCCAGCGAGCCTTGCTTGACCTTACCATCAACAATAGCCATCTCATTGATCAGTTTCGGATTGGCAAAGGTGGCACGCTGGGCGGTCAGGTGATCGCCGCGATGCGTCGCATAGGAATTAAAGTCTTCTTCCGGCACGCCCATTTTGTGCAGATATTCGCCAGCGGCGCTGTCCATCATGATGGCATTGGACGGCGACAGATGATCCGTGGTGATGTTGTCACCCAGAACAGCCAGCGGGCGCATGTTTTTTAACGGGCGCTCACCGGCCAGCGCGCCTTCCCAGTACGGCGGACGACGGATATAGGTGCTTTGCGGGCGCCAGTCATACAACGGCTCGGTTTTGTTCTCCGCGTCGCGGGTGATATCAAACATGGGGATATACACGTCACGGTATTGCTGCGGCTTCACGCTTTGTTTGACGATGGCATCGATTTCTTCATCGCCGGGCCAGATATCTTTTAATGTCACCGGCTTGCCATCACGATCGGTGCCCAGCGCATCCTTTTCAATATCAAACCGTATCGTGCCCGCGATGGCATACGCCACCACCAGCGGCGGTGATGCCAGAAACGCCTGCTTGGCATAGGGATGGATACGACCATCAAAGTTACGGTTACCCGACAGTACTGCCGTGGCGTACAGATCCCGGTCGACCACTTCTTTCTGAATAACAGGGTCCAGCGCCCCGCTCATGCCATTACAGGTGGTGCAGGCGAATCCGACCACGCCAAAGCCTTGCTGCTCAAGCTCTGTCAACAAACCGGCTTCTTCCAGATACATCTTTACCGTTTTTGAACCCGGCGCCAACGAGGTTTTCACCCAGGGTTTGCGTTGCAGGCCAAGCTTGTTGGCATTGCGCGCAATCAAACCGGCCGCAATCATATTGCGCGGATTGCTGGTATTGGTGCAGCTGGTAATGGCAGCGATGATAACGGCACCATCAGGCATCCTGCCTTCTTCATTCTCCACCTTGCCACTGATGCCGCGTGCAGCCAGTTGCGAGGTTGGCAATAACGCGTGTGGATTTGATGGCCCTGCCAGCGTCCTTGCCACCGACGATAGATCAAATGTCAGCACCCGCTCGTACTTTGCCTTTGTCAGACTGCCGGCCCACAGCCCGGACTGTTTTGCGAAATTTTCAACCAATGCTACCTGCTCGTCTTCGCGCCCCGTCAGTTTCAGGTAATCGATTGTCTGTTCATCAATAAAAAACATGGCCGCAGTGGCGCCGTATTCGGGCGTCATATTGGAGATAGTGGCACGATCACCCACACTCAGGTGCGCAGCGCCTTCACCATAAAATTCAAGATAGGCACCCACTACTTTTTCGCGCCGCAGGAACTCGGTTATTGCCAGCACCATGTCCGTGCTGGTGATACCCGGCTGCAACTTGCCGCTCAGTTCCACGCCCACCACATCAGGCAGACGCATCCAGGAGGCCCGCCCCAGCATCACACTTTCCGCTTCCAGACCGCCGACACCGATAGAGATGACACCCAGGGCATCCACCATCGGCGTGTGACTGTCGGTACCAACACAGGTATCTACAAAAGCCACACCATCGCGCACCTGCACCACCGGCGACATCTTCTCCAGGTTGATCTGATGCATGATGCCATTGCCGGGTGGAATCACGTCGACGTTCTCGAACGCAGTTTTGGTCCAGTTGATGAAATGGAAGCGATCATCATTGCGCCTGTCTTCAATTGTCCGGTTCTTTTCAAATGCGTCCCTGTCAAAACCGGCATGCTCCACCGCCAGCGAGTGATCCACAATCAATTGCGTTGGCACCACCGGGTTGACTTTGGCCGGGTCGCCGCCCTGCTCGGCGATGGCGTCGCGCAGGCCGGCAAGATCGACCAGCGCCGTTTGTCCCAGAATATCGTGACACACCACACGCGCCGGAAACCACGGAAAATCCAGATCGCTCCTGCGCTCGATCAGCTGTTTCAGGGATTCAGTCAGCATGGCCGGATCACAACGCCGCACCAGGTTCTCCGCCAGCACGCGCGAGGTGTATGGCAGCTCGTCGTAGGCACCGGGCTGAATGGCATCCACGGCTCCCCGGGTATCAAAATAGTCGAGACTGGTGCCCGGCAGTGGCTTGCGATATTCGGTATTCATGACGTACCTGACCTTGTTAACGTTGATCGATTGGTTTGACTTTGCGCGGCTCGGGACCGGTGTACTCGGCACTGGGGCGGATGATGCGATTATCCGCGCGCTGTTCCATGACGTGGGCTGCCCAGCCAGTCAAGCGACTCATGACAAAGATGGGCGTAAACAGTTTGGTCGGGATGCCCATGAAATGATAGGCCGAGGCATGAAAAAAATCGGCGTTGCAGAACAGTTTTTTCTCGCGCCACATGACTTCTTCGCAGCGTACCGACACCGGGTACAAGGTATCGTCGCCCACGTCATCAGCCAGCTTTTTCGACCAGGACTTGATGATCGCGTTACGAGGATCAGACTCCTTGTAGATCGCGTGACCAAAACCCATGATTTTTTCCTTGCGTTCCAGCATGCCCAGCATTTCTTTCTCAGCATGATCGGCATCGCTGAATTTCTCTATCATCTCCATCGCCGCTTCATTCGCGCCACCGTGCAGCGGGCCACGCAAAGTACCGATAGCCCCGGTTATGCAGCTGTGCATGTCAGACAGGGTTGAGGCGCAAACCCGCGCGGTAAACGTCGACGCGTTGAACTCGTGCTCTGCATACAGTATCAGGGACACGTTCATGGTCTGTGCATGCAGCGCCTTGGGTTTTTCGCCGCGCAGCATATGCAGAAAATGTGCACCCACTGACTCATCATCCGTGTTTTCGTTGACACGTACACCATCGTGACTGTAACGATACCAGTAACAAATGATGGACGGGAATATGGCCAGCAGCCGATCAGCGGCAGCGCCTTGCTGTTTAAAATTTTCTTCGGTCTCCAGATTGCCAAGTACAGAGCAGCCGGTGCGCATCACATCCATCGGATGTGCTTCTTTGGGTATCTTCTCCAGCACGGCTTTCAGGGCATTGGGTAATCCGCGCAGGCTTTTTAGCCGGGATTTGTATTCCACCAACTCGGCTTTGGTAGGCAGGTGACCTTTCAGAATGAGATGGGCGACTTCTTCAAACTCACAATTATCAGCCAGGTCCTGCAGGTCGTAACCTCGATAAGTCAGACCTGAGCCGGACACGCCGACGGTCGACAAGGCTGTTTTACCGGCTATCTGTCCACGCAAACCTGCGCCACTCAATACTTTTGCTTCAGCCATAGCTGCTCTCCTCGCTTTCCAGTTCTGTCTGTTATTTTATCGTGTAAAAAATTGTGTTTATGTCTTTTTCTGTTTGGCAAATAACGCATCCAGTCTTTCTTCATAGACATGGTAGTCGATGCGATCATAAAGCTCGGCGCGGGTCTGCATCATGTCGGTGACATGCTGCTGCGTACCGTCGCGACGAATGGCGGTGTACACCGCTTCGGCCGCTTTGTTCATGGCGCGGAACGCTGACAGGGGATACAGTACCAGTGAAATATCGACCGACGCCAACTCCTCGGTGGTATACAGCGGCGTAGAACCAAACTCGGTGATATTGGCCAGCACCGGCACTTTCAGCCGATCGGTAAACGTTTTGTACATCGACAGTTCGGTAATGGCCTCGGGGAAAATCATGTCGGCGCCTGCCTCAATACAGGCTTCAGCGCGCTCCAGTGCGGCGTCCAGCCCCTCAACTGCCAGGGCGTCAGTGCGCGCCATCACCACAAAACTGTCATCCGTACGGGCATCCACAGCGGCCTTGATGCGGTCCACCATTTCCTGCTGCGTGACAATTTCCTTGTTTGGCCGGTGCCCACAGCGTTTGGCCCCCACCTGATCTTCAATATGCATGGCGGCAGCGCCGAATTTGATCATCGATTTGACCGTACGGGCCACGTTAAAGGCGCTGGCACCAAAACCGGTATCGACATCGACCAGCAGCGGCAGGTCACAAACATCGGTAATGCGTCGCACATCGGTCAGGACATCGTCCAGGCCGGTAATGCCCAGATCGGGCAGTCCCAGCGAGCCCGCCGCCACACCACCACCGGACAGGTAGATGGCTTTAAAACCAGCGCGTTTAGCCAACAAAGCATGATTGGCATTGATGGCACCAATCACCTGCAGCGGATGTTCTTCAGCCACAGCATCGCGAAAACGCTGCCCCGGTGTTTTGTTCATACGGTCACTCCTTCTGGTGATGGTCCCTCGTCCGCCTGAGCCAGCAAACGACGTTCAATATTGCGACGCGACGCACTGATATGACGTCGCATCAGCAGTTCTGCCAATTCGCCGTCGCGATCGGCGATGGCTTCAATAATCCGGTGATGTTCGGCAAACGCCTGCTGCGGGCGCTTGGGTGTTGCCGAGTAACGATAGCGGTACATGCGCAACAGGTGATAAAGATCGCCGCACAGCATGTCACTGAGGGTGCTGTTCTTGCTGCCCTGGATGATCAGGTAGTGAATATCCAGATCACCTTCCTGCTGATAATAGGATTCATTGTGTTTGAGACCGCTGTGACGTTCGTGCATGGCCAGCACATTGCGCATACCCGCGATCTCCTCCTCGCTCATGTTCTGGGCAGCCAGGCGACAGGCCATGCCTTCCAGCGCTTCACGCACATAATAGAGCTCGATTAACTCTTCATAACTGAGCGAGGCCACACGGATGCCCGCATGCGGTATGCGCACTACCAGGCGTCGACCTTCCAGTCGACGAATCGCCTCCCGCAACGGTCCCCTGCCAATGCCAAATGTGGTGCTGAGGTATTGCTCGCTCAGGCGCGTACCCGGGGCAATGTCCCCTTTGACAATGGCATTCTGGATACGTTCAAAGGCGCCGTCAGACAGTGTCTGACTGCCATTGCGCAGCTCGGAAACAGTCAGTTGTAGATAATCTCTTGGGCATCGGCCTTAAATTCGCGTTTCATGGGGCGAATCTTGTGCTTTTTGGGCAGGATTGTCAACAATACGGGAATGGCGTCGCAATACCAACAAGCACACCCGCAACCGAAAAACCCATGCAGAAAAGGCCTTCGCAAAGGGCGAACCATCACAACGTGGACAGTCGTCGCCCTTTAACGCTCAGAGTGACTGATATATATTGGCATTCCCCTGAACAACAATAACTCCCGTGAATAAAAAGAAAAGAGGAGCAGGATGCATATGACCAGGAACATAAACCACCCCGACACTACAAACACCCGCGTGGCTGCCGCACTGGCTGTGATACTGTCGGCCGTGTTTATACCCGTTCAGGCACAAACAGCAGCCTCGCCCTGGTACGGAGTACCGCTTCCTCCGGCATTTACAGCGCACGATATACCCGCCATTGTCGGCAGCCGGGGCCCCGCACCTGCTGTCGTCCCCGCGGGCGAAGAGTTGTACAGCGAACTGCAGGGACAGCGCCTGTTGCAGGACTTGCATGCCATCATTGAATTCTCCCATCAAAGCCGCCGACAACAGGAACTGGGCGGGGACCAGATGTGGGGGCGCGTTGCCGGTTTCCCTTCGGGCAGGGCCGTTGCTGACTGGGCCGCACAACAGTTCCGGTCAGCGGGCATTACACAGGTTGCCACACAGTCTTTCAGCCAGGAGGAAGACGCCAGTTTGTGGCTACCGGTGCAATGGGAGGTACGACTACTGGCCAACAGTGTCGCCGGGGCTGGCAGCGATGATGTGGTGCTGACAACCGCAGTGGCACTGGCACCGTCGCAGATCCCCGACGGCATACTGGAAGCACCCATGATCTATGTCGGCACCGCACGCCCAGCGGAGCTGGCACACATGGATGTCAGCGGCAAAATCGCCATTCAGCACATCACGCCACAGGCGCACCTGGTATTCGAGCGCGCGGCGGCTGTGCCCCGGGCTCAGGATCTGATGGAACGTGGCGCGGTGGCGGTGCTCAACATTATCGATCAACCCGGCAATGAAATGGCGCGCGACCTTGCCAATTGTGGTGGTCCCTGCTTTAACATTGGCGGCCGCGACGGCGTGTTTCTGGCCAATGTACTTGATGCCGCAGCGAACAATGGCGATGGAGGTCAGCTGCGCGCAAGGCTGTCACTTCAGGCACAGGAACACAGCGGGCTGACAGGACACAATGTCATTGCAGTCATCCCCGGCGCTTCGGATGAAACCATCGTGCTCAACGCTCACCTGGATGCCTGGTACGATGGCGCTGGCGACAACGGCGACGGTGTTGCCGTGATGATGGCGCTGGCCAGACATTTCAGCCGGCCGGAGATCCCGTTGCAGCGTACGCTGGTGCTGGTGGCCAGCGCCGGTCATCACACCACAGGTCTGAATGGCCCGCGTAACGCTGTGCGCATGAATCCGGATCTGTTCAACAACAGCGTGCTTATTTTTAACCTGGAACACGTGGCACAGCGCAACTTTTCCCCGGCCCGCAGTGTACTGCCCGACGGCTACCGCGCGTTCATCGCAGACTCGGGTGAAGCACCCATTGTCGCGGGCATTACCAACGAATCTCCCTATCTGCAACGTCTGTTTGATGAAGGCGTGCAACGCTACGGCACCAACTTTGTATCCGGCAACTCAACCATGGCCAGCGGCGAAGGGGGTGGCTACCGCGACGCCGGTGTACCAATTGTTACCACCATGCAGGCACCACCGCTGTATCATACCAGCGGCGAAGTTGCCGAGGCCATTTCAGTGCCAGGCATGGAACGTATGGCGCGTTTCATGGCCTGGTTTGTCAAACAGGTAGATCAGGCACCACTCACAGACATCAATCCCTGAAGGAAATCCATATGCAATTTGGCGACATCAACGTCACACTGAAAAATCACGTCGCGATCGTTGAAATACAGCGCCCGCCCTATAACTTTTTTGACGTTGAGCTTATTGAAAGCCTGGCTGATGCCTTTGACGCCATGGATGCAGAAGATGATTGCCGCGCCCTGGTGCTGGCGGCGCAGGGCAAGGCGTTCTGTGCCGGTGCCAACTTCTCCAGCGGCCCATCCGTTCTGGAACAGTCTGACGGAAAAGGACGTAATCCGCTGTATATCGCTGCAGTCAGACTGTTCAGCAACAAAAAACCTGTGGTCGGTGCCATTCATGGCGCCGCGATTGGCGGCGGCCTGGGCCTGGCACTGGCGCCCGACTTCCGGGTCACCTGCCCCGAGGCCAGCTTCGCTGCCAATTTCAGCAAACTGGGTTTCCACCCCGGATTCGGCCTAACCCACACCCTGCCTGCGATCATCGGGCAACAGAGAGCAGCGTTGATGTTTTATACCGGGCGCCGTATCAAAGGTAATCAGGCATATGATTGGGGTCTCGCTGATATACTAACCAGCGCTGACCAGGTGCGTACAGAGGCGGTCGCACTGGCGGAGGAAATCGCGGGTAATGCGCCGTTGGCGGTGATGTCAGTGCGCGCAACCATGCGCCAGGGACTCACCGAAATGCTGACGGCCGTCACCGATCACGAAGCCAGCGAGCAGGACTGGCAGCGCTTGACCGACGACTTTAAAGAAGGTGTCGCCTCGGTCGCCGAGCGGCGCGCCGGGATTTTCCAGGGTAAATGAGTGCAAAGCCAATTGGCGCAATCCCGATTCTTGCAGTCCCGATTCTTGCAATGATAAACGCAACGAGGTACATGCCATGTCCGACCTGTTCCGCAAACTGTTGGCAGAGCGACAAACAGCGCCGGTCTCCATCACGCCACAAATCGGCATTGTGACGCTGCAATTTCAGCTGTACGGTGTTGATGATTTAAAAGCCAAGCGCAAAGTCTTTAACGCTCTGCGCACCGTCTGGGGCAAAGAACCGGATCTGGCGGTTGCCGAAACCGGGGATTTCGAAGCGCTGGACAGTGCCACCTGGAGCATCGTCGCCATCGGCGGCAGCTCGCAGCAATTAACGGCGCGACTGGACCAGGTGGAAAAGGCCATCGCGCAAAAAATAGATGCGCCTGTTCTGGAGGTTCACCGGGAACTGTTTTAATTCATGCGAGCTCACGCCTGTCTGAAAACTTGCTTAAGTGCTTGATTATATCAACACAATTGGCGAAGATTAGGCAGATCGTTACAACATAACAAAGCACAGGAAAATCGAACATGAAATCATTGAAGAAGTGTCTATTCGCGCCCGCTGCCCTGGTAGTCGGCAGCTTGCTGGCTGTGTCCGCGCCCCTGGCTGGCGCTCAGGAAATTGAGCGCAAAGGCGAAGGCCGCCATTTTTACACCACTATCCGCGTGCCCGCCAATGCCGAGTTCATGTACCTGAGTGGCGCCGGCGCCTCCCGCCTGGAAGATGGCACCTGGGGTGACATGGAGCAGCAGACCCGGGACACACTCAATGGTTTCAAGGAAAAACTGGAAGCCGAAGGCTGGTCGATGTCAGACATCATCCAGGTACGTGCCTTCGGTGTCGCCGATGGCATGGGATTCCTGGATTTTGATGGTTTTAACACAGCCTACCGTGAATTTTTTGGTACCGAAGAGAATCCGATGAAGCCAGTGCGCTCCTTTGTCGAAATCGAAGATCTGGTGGTTGACGGCTGGTTGATAGAAATTGAAGTGCGGGCCGCCCGTGTTCCCTGATCGGGAGCACAAACGACCCTTGACAGTCTGACTGTCACGCGTCCGGATTGGAGACAATAACCTCAACGCGACGATTCTGCTGACGCCCTGTCTCGGAATCGTTGCTGCCAACCGGCGAGCTTTCACCCCGGCCAGATGCATTCAACCGGGAATTGGCAACACCCCGCCCCACCAGATAGGTCCGCACAGAGTCGGCCCGTCGTTGTGACAGATCGAGATTCGAGCTCTCACTGCCCACGCTGTCGGTATGGCCTTCAATAACAGCTGTGCGCGTATCATAACGAACCAGGAAGTCAGCCAGGCGATCAAGATTATCGATGGTGCCGCCTCGCAGCCCGGACATGCCGGTTTCAAACAGCACATCGCCCAGCGTGACCACCAGACCTCGATCGGTTTCCCGCGCATTCAGCTCGTTTATCTGACGTTCCAGCTCGGCCATCTCGGCCCTCGCAGCGTCGGCATCATTTTGTGCTGCTGATGCCTCGTTACGGGCCTGGTTTGCCTGATTACGGGCCATGGCAGCCTGGTCGCGTGCGACATCCGCTGCAGTCTGCGCAGCGCTGGCTTCATTGCGGGCAGCCTGAGCCTGACGCTGCGCTGTTGCGGCATCACCACGGGCCATTTGGGCTTCCCGGGTACGGGCTTCAAGGCGGACTTCTTCGGTACGTGCGCGCAAGGCCTCTCGCTGACTCTCGTACAGTCGACTTTGAGCCCATGCGGTCGCGATATCCACTTTCTGATCCGCGATCAACACCAGATGCTCGCCCATGGCATCTTCTTCCTGCGGACGCTCAGCTGCGTTAACTGCCGTCTCTGCGTCCTGTATTTCGATGGGCGCCTGGCTGGCAAGCTCACTATTGGACTGCAGCGCTGTCAGTTTGGCTCGAACCTGACTGGAGCCTTCGGGTGCCATCGGCGCGCTGGCGCATGCAGCCAGCAACAAGGTGGCTGCAGCCAATGTCAGCGTTTTTTTCGATAAAAGTGCTTTGATAATCATTGCGAACCTCCCGTGTTACGACGTATTTCCTGCTGCAGGGTTTCGATACCGTCTTGCATCTGTTCATTGACTTCACGCGCCTTCATCGATGCTGCGCGGGCACTCGCCAGCTCTGCACTGACACGGGATTCATGAGCCAGGCGCAAGGCCAGGTCCATTTCTTCACGCTGCACGGCGATTTGCGCAGCGCCCAGCTTCTCACGGGCCTGCCTCAATTCCTGCGGGGCGTAGTCCGTTACGCGCTCCTGTTCGGCGCTGGTGATGGCCAGTTCCGCCGCCTGAATTTCGGCGGTTGGCGGCATCGGTGCGCTGGCACAGGCCGCTAACATAAATACGATAGAACCACCGATGAGCAGACGCAGCGTCCGGCCAACGGGGCAGATTGTCTTACCTGACTTAATCATAAGGATCATCCTCGAAGAACTCGCTGATACAGGAGTTTCTGACAGCAGTTTACAAGGGGGCAAGGTAACGATCAGTGCGCTAGCGAACAAAGACCTTAGCAGGATTTTTAACGGCGACAACGGCAAAGATATGCCAGTTATGAGGCGTGCCATTAACAGTCGTCCCGGATGTCCTGTGCTCGGTGAAAGAGACTATCCGAAAACCCTCCAGCCAGGACCGGACGTTGTCTTCGGTCGCAACCAGCACATCGGGCCAGAACGCTGCCCGATCGTAATCGGGCCCGGCCATGGTAGCTTCCGGCCCCAGGAACGAACCCACAAACACACCATCGGGGTACAGTGATTGGGCTATTTTTCCCCAAACCTCATGGAATTCCTTTTCTGGGCAAAAAAACAGACTTGCGTCAGCCACCACTAACGATGCACGCGGATACTCAAAGCTGTTGAAACTGTCACAGGACACGGTCACCGAGCTATCGCCATTGAACCGCTTTTGACACCTGGCAACAGCCTCCTGCTCGATATCAAAGGCGTGCACAACAAAATCATTTTCGCGCAGGAAAGCGATATCGCTGCCCGCGCCGCAGCCACAATCAATAGCCACGCGCGGGCCTTCAACCAGCCTGACAGCCTGCTTCAGATCGGCGCGGGTCTCCCGGCCTTCTGTGGCGTCAAAATAGTCCCGAACCGCTTTACTGGCCATTAGAGCGTCCATTCAATGAGTTTGCAGACAACCACTTCCAGAAAGGTACAACAGCAGGTGTGCTCATCGCAAGATTCTGTTAGGATGCGCGCCTTCATTTTCGTTACTTCAGTACAGAGTTCTATCGTGATTTCCACCGCCAACCTGACCATGCAGTTCGGGCCCAAACCGTTATTTGAGAACGTGTCCGCCAAATTCACCCAGGGCAAGCGCTATGGCCTGATTGGTGCCAACGGCTGCGGCAAGTCCACCTTCATGAAAATACTGGGCGGCGACCTTGTTCCAACCAGCGGCCAGGTCATGCTGGAACCCGACGTACGTCTGGGCAAATTGCGCCAGGATCAGTTTGCATATGAAAAGTACTCAGTGCTCGACACCGTCATCATGGGCCACGAAGCGCTATGGCGGGTAAAGTCGGAGCGCGATCGCATCTACGGCCTGGAAGATATGAGCGAAGCGGACGGCATGGCTGTCGCAGAGCTGGAAGAACCCTTTGCTGAAATGGATGGTTACACCGCCGAATCGCGTGCCAGTGAGCTGCTGCTGGGTCTGGATATTCCGCTGGAACAACATGAAGGCCCTATGAGCGCAATTGCACCGGGCTGGAAGTTACGCGTGTTGCTGGCTCAGGCCCTGTTCTCTGATCCCGACGTGCTGTTACTGGACGAGCCCACGAACAACCTGGACATCAACACCATCCGCTGGCTGGAACAGGTGCTGAACCAGCGCAACAGCACCATCATCATCATTTCGCACGACCGGCACTTCCTGAACGCAGTGTGCACCAATATTGCCGACATGGACTACGGTGAGTTGAGGCTGTATCCGGGCAACTATGACGACTTCATGATTGCCTCCACCCAGGCCCGTGAACGTCTGCTTAACGAAAATGCCAAGAAAAAATCCCAGATCAACGAGCTACAGGCTTTTGTCAGCCGCTTCTCGGCCAATGCGTCCAAGGCCAAACAGGCCACTTCGCGCGCACGCCAGATCGAAAAAATCCAGCTGGAAGATGTCAAGCCTTCCAGCCGTGTCAGCCCGTATATCCGCTTCACCGAAAACAAGAAGCTGCATCGCCAGGCGCTGATCATGGAAAACGCGACCAAAGCGTACGACACAGCCCTGTTCACCAAACTGAGCCTGCAGATTGAGGCCGGAGAGCGCGTTGCCATTATTGGCCCCAACGGCGCAGGTAAAACCACCCTGCTGCGCTGCCTGATGAAAGAAGTAGCACTGGACGAAGGCAAACTGAAGTGGGCAGAGCAGGCTGATATTGGCTATTTTGCCCAGGATCACAGCGCAGAGTTCGTCGAAGACATCACGCTGTTTGACTGGATGAAGCAATGGACCAAAGGCGACCAGCAACTGGTACGTTCGGCACTGGGACGCATGCTGTTCTCCAACGACGACGTTAACAAAACCCTGCCGGTGCTCTCCGGCGGAGAGCGGGCACGCATGATGTTTGGCAAGTTCAGCCTGATCAATCCCAATGTGCTGCTGATGGACGAGCCCACCAACCACCTGGACATGGAGTCGATAGAAGCGTTGAACCTCGCGCTGGAAAACTATCCCGGTACGCTGATCTTTGTCAGCCACGACCGAGAGTTTGTTACCTCACTGGCCACGCGCATCATCGACATGCAGCCCAGCGGACTGGTCGACTTCAAAGGCAATTACGAAGACTATCTGCGCAGCCTTGGCGTATATTGACGCTCGGTAAACTGGCGGGCACTCACGGCGTGCCGTCAGTCGACGCGTTTAAGCGCATCGCGAATCCGGTGTAATTCACTTTCCTCATAAAACGCCGGATCGCTGAACAGGTCCATTTGTCGCTCATCAAACATCATCGACAACACCAGCGTACTGGTTTGCACCATGGGCTCAAAGTGCCCGGTCTCACCGGAAACAAGATCCGTTACACGGCGACGCCGCAGCATGGCATAGGCGCCAAGTATCCCTAACACCGCGGCAATATACAACGGCAACCCGTGACCGCCAACCAGGTTCATGATGGCACCGGCCGCTATGGGCGCCACAGCGCAACCGGCACCATGAAGGACCAGCATATCAGAAGACCCGGATACCACTTCATCGGGGCTGAGCTGGTCAATAAGCTGTGCGACGGCCAGCGGATAAAGCGAAAATGCCAGCCCGCCCCAGACAAAATACAGAGCCAACAGAGCCATCTGCGATGGCGCCAGTGGCATCAATAACGCAACACCTGCTGCCAGCAGCACAACCACGGTCATCACTTTAGGCCGGTCATGACTGTCCGAGTAGCGGCCAATGGGTATCTGCAGCAGCGCGCCGCCCAGAATGGTCACACTCATGATCAGACCAACACCGCCAGCATCAAAACCCAGGCCCGTTGCATAGACTGGCGTCAAGCCCCAGAATGCACCCATCGCCAGCCCGGACAAGGCCGCTGATGCCACGGCAAGCGGAGCAAACCCGAGCAAGGACCAGAGACTGCTTTTGGGACGATCGGGCAACACGGGTTGCGGCCGACGCGTCATGGTAATTGGCAGCAAGGCCCAGCATATGAAAATGGATACCAGCGCAAACAGCAAAAAACCATTGTTGTTGTCCAGTCGCAACAACTGCTGCGCCACAGCCAGTGCGCCCAGATTGACCACCATGTAAATGGCAAACACCTTGCCGCGCTCATTGCTTGCCGCCTGGCTGTTGAGCCAGCTTTCAATGACCGTGATCAGGGTGATGTAGGACAGTCCGTAGACAATCCTCAGCCCCAGCCATACCCAGGGATCAATGTAGATCACATGCAGCAACGCCGCGCTGGCGCAGATCGCTGCGCAAAAACCAAAAGTACGGATGTGGCCCATGCGTTTGATCAGGCGACCACTGACCCAGGTACCACAGATAAAACCAACAAAGTAGCCCGACATGATGATGCCCAGCATCATGCTGGAGAACCCTTCGTAGGTACCCCGCAAAGACAACAGGGTATTGATCAGACCATTGCCCAGCAGCAACAGCGCAACGCTGAAGAGAATGGAACGGATGGGACCGAGCATGCTAAAGGGGCCATGGGTATGCCTGTTCTGATCACTCATGTGCAAATCGCTTCTACTCAGCACTTTGGGGTCTGAATCAGCACTGGAAGCTGTGCTCTTCAAGGCTTTTTTCATCCACATATCGTATCCGCGCAGTGTTGAACTTCAGGTCAACAAACAGATGGCAATAACAGTCACCATGGCGCCACGCCATGGCAACACTGGAGTCGTTGGAATAGTTCAGTTCAAACCGCCCATCAAATGCCGGATATCGACTACGAAACTCCATCAGCAGCTTCAGGCGCTGCACCACCGGTTGCGCCATAGCCTCATCGGCTTCTGCCAGGCTGTAATGGTGGCGATTGATGTCACGCGGCTCCCCGGTTTTCTCCAGCAGCTCGTGATCATTGCAACCGGCCAGCAGGCCTACGTAATACACCTGCGGAATACCCGGCGTAAAAAACTGGATTGCGCGGGCAGCAATATAGGCATCATCATTGCGCATCAGGGCATCGTAGAACGTGCAGGTAAGCTGGTAGATGGAACCCACACTGTGAATATTGGCCGCCGACCGCCGCAGGATGGGATCAGCGCTGCGGGCATCAATATTGTCGATCAGGCTGCGAATCTCATTTTCCGGCAGCACACCTTCCACATCGGGTATGCAGATACCATCGTGGGTATCCAGTACCGTCACCTGATTGCGCGGGCACATGCGCAGCCAGTTTTTCAGGTAGACACTGTTGGCGTCCAGCAATGAATACAGCAACAGCGGCGGCAGCGCAAATCCATACGGATGCATATTTCGCCGACCAATCGCGTACTGATAGCTGGTGTGATCGTGTACCTCCGGCAGACATTCCGCGCCGTGCTGATGCGCAACCTCATTCACCCACTCCAGCAGCCGGTACACTTCCGGCTCTACCAGGAAACAACTGGTGCCAATCCGCTTGGTGGTATAACCAAACGCATCCAGACGCAACAGCTTGATGCCCTTGCCCGTCAGGAAACGTATGTAGTGCTCCATCAACTCATAGGTTTTGTCAGACTCGTAATTGAGATCAACCTGTTGTTCGGTGAACGTGCACCAGACCTGCCCCTGGCTGCCATCGGCAAAATTGACGGTACGAAACGGCTCCTTCTCCTTGCGTATATGAATCCTGGCCAGGTCGTCGGGCGTAATTTCCCCGAATTTTTCCACATGCACAAACAGCTCGGCATATTCCGAGGCATGACCATGACGGATAAAGTCCTGGAACTCCACCGACTCATCGGAGATATGATTGACGGTCAGGTCGGCGCAAATATCGTACTTGCTGGCAATGCGTTCAATGTCAGCCCAGGTGCCGAAAGCCGGATCTACTTCCGTATGCGTCAGTGGCGAAAAACCACCATCGGCATTGGAGGGATAAAAAGGCAGAATATGAACACCACCTATCGCTTCCGGCAAATGCCGTTCGATGAAGGTGTACAGATCACCCAATCCTTCCCCGATGCGGCCGGGGTAACAAATCAGTTGTACGGCATTACGCAGATTCACAATGTTCCTCTTTCGATATTTCCATGGCTGGTTTGGCTTTTGGTGGCATTATTGGTCAGCGCTACTCAAGCCACACTGCCGATGCCCTGGCGCGCCGCTTTGAGCCGTTTATCATTCGATTTTCGGCCGGCATCCACTGCTTCCAGAAACTCGCGACCCCACAGCTCGATATCATAGTAGGTCACTGTATCAAACAGTTTTTGCAGACGGTCGCGAGCCTCCGCCCGTTGCATGACCAGGGCCAGGTAACAGGTGGCTGCCATTTCCCGAGGGTCATGAGGGTTGGTGAGTATGGCCCCGCGCAATTCTGCAGCAGCGCCGGCGAACTCGGACAACACCAGCACCCCGCTGCCATCAGTCAGCCCCTGCGTGGCCACATATTCTTTGGCGACCAGATTGAGACCATCGCGCAGTGGTGTTATCCACATCACATCCGCCATGGCGTAATACGCCACCAGTTCTTCAAACGGCAGACTGCGGAAGAAAAACTGGATGGGCGACCAGCCCACCTCGGCATAGTGTCCGTTGATACGGCCCACCGCCTGTTCGATATCTGATTGCAGTTGCTGATAAATCGTCATACCGGGGGCAGCTGGCACACACACCACAATCAGTGTCACCTTGCCGATCAACTCCGGGTGTTCCTCAAACAATTGCTCCCAGGCCTGCAGCTTGGCCAGAATGCCCTTGGTGTAGTCGAGCCTTTCTACCGACAACACCAGACGCGTCTTGTCCAGATCACGGCGCAATTCTTCCATGCGCTGCTGCACGTCTTTATTCTCCAGAGACTGTGTCACCCGCGTAATATCCAGACCTACCGGATGCGCGCCCAGACGAATCTGACGGTCATTGACCTGAATCTCGGTGGTCATTTCATCCAGCCCGACCGCACAACCGTAGGTCAGAAAGCGCGGTGCACAACCGGCTCGCTGGGTAACCTGCAGGGGTGTCACGCCGCGGGCAACATCAACAAAATTTTCCGCCTGGCGGGGAATGTGAAAGCCGATGTAATCACACTGCAGCAGGCTGCCAACAATTTCCCGGCGCCAGGGCAACACATTAAACACGTCAGCGGACGGAAAATAGGTGTGATGGAAAAATGCGATGGTCAGATCCGGACGTAACTCGCGCAGGAATGCCGGCACCATCCACAAGTTATAATCATGAATCCACACCACGGCATTTTCGGCCGCCTCCGCCGCCGTGCGCTCGGCGAACAGACGGTTTACCTTAAGAAAAACCTGCCAGTGATCTTCCCGGAACGTCGCCCGCTCCCAGAAGGTATGCAACGTGGGCCAGAACGCTTCTTTGGAAAACTTTTTGTAGAAAATATCGACATCGCTCTGACTCAGCGGCACGCGCGCCGCGCGCAAACGGGCATAACGCCGGGTATCAACTTCGGTGTGCGTCTCGAATGCACCCTGACGAGGATCGTGCACCGACCAGGCCACCCAGGATCCTGCCTTGCCATCGGCAAAAAAGCTCAGCAGCGTCGGTATGATGCCATTGGGTGATGTCGGCCTGCGGCGAACCACCTGCCCGTTGTCTACTACCTCCTCGTAAGGCAATCGATGGTAAACAATCACCAGATCTGACTTACCCGGTTTCAGAATATCGCGCGCCTCGGCTGCCAGGCCTCGCGGACCCAGCAGACCAAAATGACCGATGGCCTCCAGAATACCGCCGCAGCCGCTGAGGATGGCGTGATATACCCGGGCACTGCTTTCCGTGGCGTCCAGCAGGCCCGGCTCAGACTCCCCGACACACACACCGATAAAACCCTGAGTGTACATGGACAGATCATTCAGGGTGTCCCCTGCCACCAGCACATCTTCCGGATCAGTGCCCAGATATTCCACCAGCGCGCGCAGGGTACGACCTTTGTTGATACCACGGGGCAACACGTCCAGGTACTGACCGGCGGAAAACAACAGGTCGCAGGACAGCCTGTCAGCTGCACGCCTTACTTCGTCGGTGACTGCCGTCGGCTCGCACAGGTACGAACAACGCCGCTCCTGTGGTACCTCCTGCCGATTCAGGCCGGTGAAGTGGGCCATGGCATCTTCCACCACATGCTGGCCGGGCCACAGCTCCTCTATTTCTGCCTGAATTTCGACAATCGGCTGCTGATCCTTGCCGGTCACCACCGTACAACCGACATCACAGATAATGTAATCCGGCTCCGGCAGCGTGGGATCAGACAACAGCGGCAATACCGACTCCAGGCCACGACCGGTGACAAACACCAGCACCACATCCGGGTGGGTGGCGATCAATTGATAGAGTTGAAGTCGGTTTTCCGGATCGCCGGCAAGAAAGGTTCCATCAAGGTCAGTCGCAAGTATCAAAACAGACTCCCTGCCCGGTAAGGCAGCTAATGAATTAGGGGGTCATGGAAAGACACTGCAGATTTCGTGCCGCTTGCGGGCAAGGCATCAGGGAAAACGTCGGCGGAGGCGCTAAATACAGGAAGTACGTGGATATGACAGCGACACGGGTAGCCGGGCTCAAGAGCATGCCCGGATCATAATGCACCATAATGGGGCGGTAGAGTGCGGGTCTGAGATCAGACTTTCTTGTCCAACGCCTCCTTTAAACCAGCAAACGGATTGTGGGTGGCCGATGCCGACTTGGTCTCGGTACGACCACCGTAACGTATAAAACTGTCAAATTTACTGTGCTCTTCGTCATGGCAATAGAGGCACAACAACTCCCAGTTACTGCCGTCAGTCGGATTATTGTCGTGGTTATGGTCCACGTGATGCACAGTCAGTTCACGCAGGTTGGCGCGATTGAACTCACGAGCGCAGCGCCCGCAAACCCAGGGGTACAATTTTAATGCCTGCTCGCGATAACCTGACTCGCGTTTAGCAATATACTCACGCTGAGCAGCGAGCACTTGTTCCAGTTTGCTGCCTTTTTTACTGTCATGACTCATGGGGGCTCCTCGTCATCAGCGCTGGTCATGGGCACCGATCATAGCAACCGAGGGTACCAGGATCAGTTTCCATTGGTGCACGTTTAAGTACCGGTCAGCCTGATGCCGGCCGCGTCTCGAGCGTCGCGGTTGGAATGGTGTCGGTATCTGTGATCACGTGGCGCTGTGGCAGATAATGCAACAACTGGTGGGTTTCCTTTCTCACCACATCGTAGCACTCGCAGCTCAGGTGTTCGAGCTTGGCGCGGTCAATCACCTTGATCAGTCCGCGCGTGTAGGAAATCGCACCTTGCTTCTGCAATTTTGACGCGGCCTGGGTCACACCTTCCCGGCGAACGCCGAGCATGTTAGCGATGAATTCCTGTGTCATCGTCAAATGGTTATGTGACAACCTGTCCACGGAGAGCAGAAGCCAACGACAGAGTTGTTGATCAATCGAGTGATGACGGTTACAAACGGCAGTCTGTGAAACCTGTGTAATCAGGGCCTGCGTGTAGCGCAGCATCAGCATCAGCAACTGGCCGTGGCGGTTGAACTCTTCCCGCACTCGATGTCTGGGCAGTCGATAGGCGAATCCGGCGCTCTGCACCAGTGAACGGCTCGGCGTGCTCTCCCCGCCCATCAGCAAACTGATGCCCAGCAAGCCTTCATTGCCCACCACCAGAATCGCCGTTGACGAACCGTTTTCCATCATGTACTGCAACGACACAATGGAATCGGTAGGGAAATAAACGTGTTTCATAGGGCGCCCCGACTCATACAGCAGAGCACGCAAAGGCAATGGCACCAATTCTAGGTAGGGGAATAATCTGCCTTGAACGTCAGGCGTCAGAGCGGCCAAAAGATGATTCTGCTGGGGCTCCGGCTTTGGAGCCTGGGATTTAGTAGACGGGGATTTAGCAGGCTGGGGTTTAGGGGGCACGTCGACAGTCCTCACAAGGGACTGCTGAAAATCATGTTCGAAGCAGTCTGGATGCGTGTTTCACGCTCAGGAATTTAGCAAGAGTCTATCATGAATTCAACCCACGGGTTCGCTTTATAGGTTATCCCACGGGCTTATCCCACTGGACCGGGACCCAGCACTGGCAGCCATAGCGCCAATGCCACAAGAGTTGCCAGCAGCACCGGGGGCGTAATCAGCAGGCCAATCTTCATATAGTGCCCCCAACTGATCCGGTAACCTTTCGCCGCCAATACATGAAGCCACAGCAACGTCGCCAGACTTCCAATTGGCGTAAATTTGGGCCCCAGGTCATTGCCAATGACATTGGCATACACCATCAACTCCTGAGTCAGCGCCGGAACCTGCGCGCGTTCAATGGCCAGCGCCCCGACCAGGGTCGATGGCAGGTTATTCATCACCGAGGCAACAATTGCCGAGAGAAATCCAGTGCCGATCGTGGCCACAAAATCACCCTGCAGAGCCAGCCACCGTAATACCATCGCGCCGTAATCAGTCAGACCGGCATTGCCCAGTCCGTAAACCACCAGATACATGCCGACGGAAAAGAGAACAATCTGCCAGGGCGCCCCTCTCAGTGCAGATGGCACGGACACAAGAGCTCCGCGTCCACCCTGCCACCAGCGACCCGCAACAATCATCAGCGCCAATGCTGCCGTTCCCGTTAACAACGCGATAGGGACGCCCATGGAGGCGGTAACAAAATAGCTGACAAGCAATATCAGCAGAACCGGAAATGCAGCTCGAAAAATCAACGGATCCTTGATGGCAGATTCAGGCAGACTTAGCTCGGCCACCGGATAACGCCGGGGTATCTGACGACCGAACGCCACCCATAACACTATCAGTGTCGCCAGCACCGAGACCAGATTGACAGGCACCATGACGGCGGCGTAGCGAGTGAAACTGATATCAAAATAGTTTGCACTGACGATATTGACCAGGTTGGAAATCACCAGCGGCAAACTGGCCGTGTCGGCGACAAACCCGGTCGCAATGATGAAAGCCAAAGCTGCTGATGGACTGAACTCAAGCCGAAGCAGTATGGCGATCACGATGGGCGTCAAAAGCAACGCTGCGCCGTCATTGGCAAATAACGCAGCCATGATGGCGCCCAGCAACACAATCAGAGGAAACAGGACATGTCCTCGCCCGTTGCCCCATCGCGTCACATGCAAGGCGGCCCAGGCGAAAAAACCCGCCTCATCCAGAATCAGGGAAATGATGATCAACGCGACAAAGGTGAAGGTGGCATCCCAGACGATATCCCACACTACGATCACGTCAGACCACGCCACTACTCCGACAAGCAGTGCCACTGCCGCACCGCCAAGGGCACTCCAACCGATGCCCAGCCCCCTGGGCTGCCAAATCACAAATCCAAGGGTGACAACAAAAACAGCCAATGCCAGCATTGAGTGAACCTTGCGCTCGGAAATGAAGGAGGGGCCTGAACACTCCCGCATTCAGGCCCCTCCGATATTTTCTATTGTTCACTGCCAGACTGCAATACGCTTAGAGTGCCGGCTTGACCACTGTAGCGCTGTCCAGCGCTACCATGGTTTGCGCCAATGCCCTGCCGTGCAGCGATGCACCTGTCTCCATGGTGATAGCCGTTTGCGACAGGATATTGCCTTCAAAATGCGCACCCGCCTGGATGACAACTTCACCGGCAACCTGCCAGAAAATGTTCTTGGCCTGTGCACCGCCCGCCAGCGTGACTCGCTGGTTGGCGCTGATGTTCAGATCGCCGGAAATCTGGAAGATCCATACATCATTGGCACCACCAGAAATAACCACATCGCCCGGAATTGTCACTGACGTACCCCAGGTATAAAGACCCGCCGCCAGTGTCTGGCCACCAATATTGCCGGCGCCCAGGTTAAGAAAATCAGGCGTTGAACGACCCGCTGCATCCGTGTAGGCGGTTTGCATGTCCAGCACTGCCGTGGTCAGATTGGTATTGGTCGGCGGCGTCATATCGGCGCCATAAAGCGAGCCGGTGACCTGCGTGGACGTTGCCGACGTGGTTCCCACCAGCGTCAATGAGAAACCGGTCAGGAAAGACGTGGCCGCCGGGCTGACACCCACATCACCGGTAATGGACGATGCCGGCACCGTTGACACGGCAGTCTTCGCAAGAATCGCAAAATTGCCCGATGATCCCAAAAGCACTGGTGAAGGACCCTGTACCACAGCATCCGCAGTCACGGTATACACCTGCGCGTACTTGCCATTGTTCACCATGTCGCTATCGTTCAGGCCGTAACCAAGATAGAGTTGTCCACCAATTAAACTGGAGACGTCTGCGTTTGTGATCAGCACTGCCGTCCCACCTGACAGAACGCTGGTTTCAAACACCGGGTAAGGTCCCGTAGTATGGGCAACCCATCCTTCAGGCGTCAGAAACAACCAGCTGTCGTCGTAGTTGAAGCCCACATAATAGTTGCCGGTCAGGCCCAGATCAGCATCGGCAACACTGATTGTGCCGGTCAAGGTCAGGTTGTCGGTCGTGCCAACAGCTGAAACCGAGTAACTGGCAGATACCGCCGCGTGTGCGTTCGCTGCAAACGCGGTCATCAATAACGCTGAAACCAGGACGAGCCAGGCCTTGTGTTTTACCCTGCTTAATATATTTTTCATGCGGAACTCCGATTGAAGCTGAACGATTATGGGATTGAGGATTGGCGCCGATGATGTCGTCATGGCCCCGTCCGCACTGCTTGACAGAAGCACTGTAGCAAGGAGGCAGGTAAACTTATGTGTGCTGGGACACGTTCGAATGAAAATAGTGCCGTACCCACGTCATGCCAACTGTGTTCTAGCGAACAGAACTTCTGTTTGCATCTGCTACCGTGACGCCACCCGCCGAGTTCACCGTGCCTGTCTGTGTGAGTCCGCGGTCTGCGCTTTAACAAAACCCAAATAACCAATAGAGGAAGTCAGTGCATGAAAATAATGAAACAGCTCAAAACCAGCACCGCCCTGTCAATCATTGCCGTTATGGCCGCCGTCAGCGTTCAGACACCCGCCATGGCAGAAATCATTACCACACCGGTACTGGCAAAACAGGCGAACATTCAGATGCAGCGTGAGGACGTGCGCTCATTCATGGCTCGTGATGATGTTCGTCAAGCCATGCTCGGTTATGGCGTAAACGCAAGCGATATTGATGCGCGCATCAATAACATGACTGAAAGTGAGCTGGCTGAACTGCAGAGTCAGATGGATACTTTGCCGGCAGGCAGCAGCGCGGTTGGTTTTGTGCTGGGTGTCATCCTGATCTTTGTATTGCTGGATGTGCTTGGCGCTACCGACGTATTCCCGGGAATCTGATAGCTGGTCAGGACGCAGGTAGTCCCGTTCTGACAGATATCAGCGTATCCATTTGCAGATTGCAGGCATGGTCAAATGCTGTCAATCTGCAAATGGAGCCAAGTGGTTATTTCCCCGGAACTATGTTGCCTTTGTCAAACGAGAAAGCATGATGTTGAATGCCGACGACTTTTTTAACGCCAAAATCCTGATTGTTGATGATCAGGAATCGAACGTAACCCTGCTTGAACTCCTGTTGGGCGAAACAGGCTACCGACAGGTAAGTTCATGCATGGATGCAACAGAAGTCTGTGCACTCCATCGCAAACATCAATATGACCTGATTCTGCTGGACCTGCAATTGCCTGACATGGACGGATTTCAGGTCATGGAAGCACTTAAAACAAACCTGAATGACCCTTATCTGCCAGTTATTGTGCTGACGGCTCAGCCCGGTCACAAACTGCGTGCCTTGCAGACAGGCGCGAAGGACTTCATCAGCAAACCATTCGATCTGATCGAAGTCAAAACGCGCATCCGCAATGTGCTGGAAGTTAAACTGCTGTACAAAAAACTCGACAACCATAACAAGTTGCTGGAGCAACAGGTACTGGAGCGAACTGCGGAGTTGCGCGAAAGCGAAGCCAGGTTTCGCAGCCTGACCGAACTGGCCGCTGACTGGTATTGGGAACAGGATGAACAGGGTAAGTTCACCAAGGTCTCCGGACCTGTGCTCGACATGCTGGGAATCAAGGTGGACTCCCATCTTAGTGACAACAGGCAGGCTGAAGTACCCGAGTGGGACAAGGACCAGCGCGCAGCATTGCAGAGCAAAATAGAGGCCAGACAGCCTTTTCTGGACTTCATGCTGCGCCGCACCCACAGCGATGGCACGCAACAGCAGTTCCGGGTCAGCGGACAACCCATGTTTAATGAAAATTGTGGTTTTGTTGGTTATCGCGGCATCGGTGTCGAGGTGATCGAAAAGTCATGAGCGCTCCAGCCACGCAGCCTAACCGGGTAGATAAAAACCACCTGCTGGCAGCACTGCCCGCTGAAGACCTGAAGCGTTTGCTACCGTCGCTTGAATCTGTGGTATTACCGCTGGGCGAGATGATCTATGAACCCGGTCGCCGACTGCATTATGCGTACTTTCCAACCACTTCAATTGTGTCATTACACTATGTGACCGCATCCGGCGCCTCGGCGGAAACCGCAGGCGTTGGCAATGAGGGTATGGTGGGTGTCACTCTTTTTATGGGCGGAGATACCACGTCGAGCTCGGCCGTTGTGCAGACCGCCGGTTATGCCTATCGAATGGAAGCCAGTGCATTAAAAAAGGAATTTAATCGTGCCGGGTTTATGCAGAGCTTATTACTTCGTTATACGCAGGCACTGATGACCCAGATGAGCCAGTCGGCTGTTTGCAATCGTCATCACTCAGTCGAACAACGTTTGTGCCGATGGTTGCTGCTCACACTTGATCGTTGCGAATCCAATGAACTGGTGATGACTCAAGAGCTTGTTGCCAACATGCTGGGGGTGCGGCGCGAAGGTATTACCGAGGCCGCCGGAAATCTGCAACGTGCCGGATTTATCAGCTCCCGTCGCGGACACATTGCTGTACTCGGCCGCGCCGGGCTGGAGAATGCCACATGCGAATGTTACGCGGTTGTCAAAAAAGAAATGGCCAGACTACTCCATGATGTCAAACATACCCAGGGCAATTAACAATGCAAGAACATGCGCGCGGCCATTCAGATGTCATCGCCTTAACTGAGGAAATAAAACATCAGGATGCACTATATAAAACTGCCGCCCTGCAGAACGCTATTTTTAACAGCGCTCACTTTTCCAGTGTCGCCACTGACGAACATGGTGTTATACAGATCTTTAATATCGGTGCCGAACGCATGCTTGGGTATAAGGCATCCGATGTTATAAACAAAATGACACCGTCAGATATATCTGACCGGCGTGAAATCCACGCACGGGCAAAAGCACTGAGTCTTGAACTTGGCATCGATATCAAACCCGGGTTTGAAGCCCTGGTATTCAAAGCCTCGCGTGGCATAGAAGATATTTACGAACTGACTTATATTCGCAAAGACAAAACCCGCCTGCCGGCCATTGTGTCAGTGACAGCATTGCGCAATGCCCAAAGCGAGATTATTGGCTATTTGCTGATTGGCACGGATAACACGGCACGCAAACAGATTGATGCTGAACGCAGGCACGTTGAATCCAGACTGCAATTGGCAATGGCTGCCGCAGAAAAGGCCAATCTGGCAAAATCCGAATTTTTGTCCGGCATGAGCCACGAATTGCGCACGCCGCTGAGCGCCATTCTGGGTTTTGCCCAACTGCTCGAAACCAGTAACCCTGCTCTTAGCCAGACTCAGCAACGCAGCGTTGATCAGATCCTGAAAGCCGGCTGGTACTTGCTTGATCTGATCAATGAAATCCTGGATCTGGCCCTGGTTGAATCCGGCAAAATGTCGCTCTCGATTGAGTCGGTTTCGCTGGCGAATGTGCTGCAGGAATGTCAGGAAATGACAGAATCACAAGCGAAACAGCAAGGGGTCAAGGTTTCCTTTCCAGGCAGAAACATACCGAAATATATCCAGGCGGACTATACCCGCATAAAGCAGATCCTTATCAACCTGCTTTCCAATGCCATAAAATATAATGGCAGAGATGGACTTGTTGTTGTTGGTTGCAGCGAGAGCGCATCCGGGCGTATCAGAATCAGCGTCGAGGACACGGGTGAAGGTCTGTCTGACTCACAGATTGCACAGCTGTTTCAGCCATTTAATCGTCTTGGTAAAGAGCTGAGCGCGGTAGAAGGTACCGGCATCGGTCTGGTAATGGCCAAACGATTGATTGAGTTGATGGGTGGCAAGATTGGCGTTCAAAGCGTTGTGGGCAAGGGCAGCACGTTCTGGGTTGAACTGGATTCAGGCGAGGCGCCCCGACTGTTGGTAGCGGCGGACGTCGCTTCCGCTAAACCACCTGAAGAGGCAGCGTTGCAACAATACACAATGCTGTACGTGGAAGATAATCCCGCCAATCAGATACTGGTAGAGGACCTTATTGCCCGGCGCCCTGATATTCGCCTGTTAAGTGCCGTCGATGGCATCTCCGGCGTAGAGATGGCGCTGTCCGCCAAGCCGGATATTATACTGATGGACATCAACCTTCCGGGCATCAATGGATTTCGTTTACTCGAGATTCTGGCTACGGATGCACGTACGGCCACCATCCCTGTTGTGGCAATGAGCGCGAACGCCATGCCCAGGGATATTGAAAAAGGTCTGGCTGCGGGATTTTTCCGTTACCTGACCAAACCCATTCGGGTCAATGAGTTTATGGATACGCTGGATATCACTATAAAACTTGTTGAAGCTAAGGATGCCCGAAATTTACAAAAAGAGTAGTGCCCGTAGCCCTGTTACCCGGCGCAAAAAAAAAGAGGCCTGATGGCCTCTTTTTTTTGGGGGGGGGATCGTCCGGTTATCGCGGGCGCGAGCCAGTCACTTCCACTTCCACACGACGATCAGGTGCCAGGCACGCAATCAACTGCGCGCGGGCAAGCTGGTTGCTGCACTGTGACATCGTGGTAACAGGATCATCACCGTTGACACCACGTGTACTGATTTTAGCGGCCGGGATATCGGCTGAATCAACCAGGTAATCCTTGACGGCAACAGCCCGTCTCTCGGACAAATTAAGGTTGTGCGCTCGTGAACCAAAGCGATCGGTATGGCCCGTAACAACGATGGTGTCGTAGTCCACACCGCGCAGATCTGCTACCAGTTTATCCAGCTCATCTCTGCCAGCCGGCGTTACGGTGGCGCTATCAAAACCAAACAACGAGTCAGCTGAGAGTGTGACACGAACGGGTGCTGGTGTTGGCGCAGGCGCAGGTGCCGGAGCTGCTGCCGGTTGTGGTGGCGCTACGGATACTGGCGCCCTGGCAGGTGCTGCTGCGACTGGTTGACCAAAACGATAAACCACACCAAATGAGACCATATCGACATCACTGTGTCTGAGCATACGATCGTTAATATCATAGCGCTCTGCTTCAAGCCGCAAGGCCACGTTGGTGTTAACGTCATATTGAAGACCAACACCGAATTTATGGCTGGTATCAAGACTACGGTCGGCAAACGGGTCGACGCTCACCTGGCCGTAGCCACGATAACTGTCCTTGCTTTCATAGCGCGTACCACCAATACGCCCGAATGCGTAAAGCTGCTCACTCAATGGCAACCTGCCCACAAGATCAATATTCACACCACGAAACTTGGTGTCCGCGGTAAAGACCGCAGTGTTGTCCATAAAGGTCCTGTAGGAAAATTCGCCCAGGGAAAAATATCCGCCTTCAAGGGCGAAATACTGATTCATCTGGTAACCGCCGTACACCTTGAAGCCGATATCATCGTCGTTATTTTCCAGGCGAACATGGTTGTAACCATCAGCACGCTGGGCGGCAACAATACCGCTGCTGTCCATGTCTGCATCTGTCTGTCCAATGCTTGCGCCTGCGTACCAGCCTGGCTCCGCCGCCGCCACGACCTGACTGCTGGCCAGCGTCAAGGCAACAAGGCCCATCATCAGTGGTTTGTTGGTACGGCTAAAACTATTGCGTAGAGTTACATTCTTCATATATTCCCCCAGGGGATCTAACGTATTTTTATGGGATTTTGTGGATAACAGCCCTTGATGAGCCAAAAGGAGATTGAGCCGCACTGCTTTGTTCCGACAGCATTTAGCGGGCAGCACTTACTCCGACCGCGCGATTGTCAACGGTCGGCGTTTTGCGTACTGTTCGCTAACGCACATCCAGGGGGGGCAACGTATAAAATAGTGTGGAGTAGTGTAAATTAGTGTAAAAAGTCAGCTGAAGTTGAAAGAAGTCGTACCCAGCAGACCAAGAACACCGACACATATCAGATAGATTGCAACGATGTAGTTGAGCAGCCGTGGCATCAGCAATATCAGGATTCCGGCGATCAGTGAAATTAGCGGCGTCAGTGCAATTGTCATACGTTTCTTCCTTGGTAAAAGTTATCTGAATGCCGGGTGTCATCTGCAATCAATCCGGCAGATGACCATAAAGCCAGTATTTCAATTCGCATTCAGTGCGCTAGCGCACAAAGCAGTGCCTGCTCAATTGTTCGCCGGCTCATTGATCATGGGGCGGTCAGGATCCATGGCCCACTCAGCCATACTCTCGGCGTACAGGCGGGTATTTTCATAACCGCCCAGCTCACTGATGGCAAACCAGTCAATAGAACCCAAATGCCCGGTATTACAGAACGTCACGGTAAGAGCTGCATTCGGAACAACGACAGCATCCAGCAACGTACCCATCTCATCCCCGCTCTTCATGCGGTTGCCGTCAAACAATGACTCGAAGCTGAGATTGCTTGCGCCCGGCAAGGTACCGGCACGCGCTGCCGACGCCTGCTCTCCGACGAAATATGGCTGCGGGCGGGCATCAATGATCTGAGCATCACCGCCGTCGACCAGACCTTCCATTTGCTCTGTGGTCACTCGATACATGTCACTCCACTGCGGCTGGAAATCCGAAGCGCTGACAGACACCGGCTCGGCACTGACCGGCAATCCAACAGCCTGCCAGGCGGCAAAGCCTCCATTCAGGATTGCCAGCGTCTCCACGCCCAGCGACTTTAACGTCCAGTACACACGCGTAGAAGCACCCATGTCTACAGACCCGCTGCCACCATGCACCAGCACCACCGGCGAGTCAGCAGTAATTCCCAGTTCCTGAACGATACGCGTCAGCGCCGGCAATGCAGGCAGTTGACCCGCATTCTCCTGCGGCCCGCGGAATTGCCCATAGGGCGCGGACACGGCACCCGGGATGTGACCCTCGTCATAGTTCCCGGTCAAATGAAGCACACGGATACCCTGCTCGCCTGCGAGCAATTCGGATAATTGCGCGGGCTCCAGCAAAGGTGCCCAGCCTTGAGGGGCGGCAAAGGTTATGCCAGGGACAAGGATAAGCCATAACAGTAGCAGTGTTCGTTTCATAGCAGGATGCTCCCGGTTCAACGCGCAATCAGCAGCGCGGGGACCACAATAGACCTAATCTATCCTGTTATGCAATTCCAGGTACTGATCCAGATCATCCATTGCCTGCCTGACCAATCAATCGGGCCAAAACAGCGGCGCGATCCGGCGGGCACTGCCATCATTGTCTGCCGGGATGATGCCCAGTGTGCGGGTCAGTATGCCGTAGATGTCCACCACATGCAGAGGCTCCACCGTCACCCCTTGCCGGAAAGCCGGGCCACTGACAATGAGCCCCGCATGCATGTCGCGATGCTGCGGCGAAAAACCATGCGTTGCCCGCGGCCCCCGAAAGTCAACATTGCGCTTGGACACCAGCCAGCCATTGTCGGGTATGATCACCAGATCAGGCGCCCGTAACGGATGCGACAGCCGAAACCAGTCCGGGAACTGCGACTTGCGATACACCTTCATATTGGGGTGCGCCAGCGCCAGTGCCTGATACACGTCTTCCACGGCATCGGCGTCACCGTGGAACGCCACAAACGTAGCATTACCCTGTCGTTCACCGCTAAGCTGTGGACTGTGCAACATAGAGAAGTCGACGTAATCATCCAGATAAATGATACGGTCGCCGGACAGGTCGGTCATGCCGTGATCACCCACCACCACAATGTTGGTGTGAGAAAGCATGCCGCGCTCTGCCAGACCATCCAACAGTCTCGACAGTACCGCGTCTACCTCGGCCACCGCCTGCCGCTCTTCGACGCTGTCTACACCGGAAGCATGGCCAGCAGAGTCAACAGCTTCAAAATACAGACTGATGAATCCCGGTCGTTCAGGCACGGGCAAATCCACCCATTCCAACACTTGTTGAACACGCGCGATCATCGGCACGCTGCCGTCGTACTGAAGCCAGTAGCTTGGCAGGGTGCCTGCCACCGGTGCCGCTGATCCGACCCAGAACATGGTTGCCGCACGCACGCCCTGCTGCTCCGCAGTTACCCAGATGGGTTCACCCTGAAACCAGCGCGCATCATTCTGGTCACTCATGCGGAACGTGGTTTCAAGCTCGGGTGCGTAGGTGGTGTTATCCATCACACCATTATTTTCCGGGTACAGTCCGGTGGCAATGGCATAAAAGTTGGGAAAGGTTTTTGATGGCAACACAGGAATAAGACCCTGTGCGCGCACACCCTGCTCCGCCAACCGGTGCAGCGTGGGTGCCGGATGGCGATCGATAATGTCCCAGCGCAGGCCATCAATGCCGATCAGCAGAGTGATTGGCCGGTGATCAGACCTGTCGGCTGCGGTCGCCAAAAATGGCAGCGAGAGCATACCCGTAGAGACCACCAGCACCACAGCGAACACCCGGATTTTCATCCGGGTGTGCCAAACGCGGTGCAAACTGTTCATCAATTCAGAATTCAAACTGAATGCCCAGTCGTACTTGCCACAGTGACTGCGTTTCCTGCAGATCGCTGACACTCTTCGGGTTGAAACGTTCAAACACATACTGCCCCTGATCGTTTAGTGATTGCGTGACAACATCCGGCGAGAAGAATTGCGCATCATATTGATGCCCCCACTCGTCATTGATCATATTCAGCAGGTTATAGACTTTAACATAAACACGCGCATTGGCGCCGTCGAAGAACACCGGCAACTCCTGATCCAGGCGCAGATCCATACGCGAGGTCCAACGCGAGTACACGTCATTTCGCGTCTGAAAGCCCTGACTCAGTCCGTTGGCATCGATGAAATCGGAGAATGCGGCAACATCAAAGTTCGGACCCACCACAACGTTGGGGTCATTGGGGCCAGGCACGTACAGCAGGTGGCGGCGATTGCCGCTGTTGCTGCCTTCCAGTCCGCGGCTGCTCATCACGTAACTTTGTGGCTGGCCTTTGGCGCGGAACCATTGCATGGTGGCGCGGGTTTCGTAACCGAGCAGGAACTCACGACCATAGCTGACCCGGGCTGTGAACCGGTGCGGTGTTTCATAGTTGGATGTACCGGCTCTGGGGTTGTTGATATCAGACAACGCCAGGTTGGTAAAGTTGGAGCCTGCCACCGAAGATGTCATCGGGCTGAGATCTTCCGCCTGCGTATAAGCGTAGCCAAAGGTCCAGTCCAGGCCCCAGTCGTAGGTCTGTCGGGCCAGCAGGGACAAGGAATGGCTCTTCGTAGACTCGCTGGAGTTGGTCAACATGTAATTGCTCTGACCACGTACATTTGCATAGATCGGCTGGCCCGCTGATGTGGTATCAACGACGTCCTGTGCCACATCGACGTAGAAAGCAGGATCATTGGCCACCGAGTATAGGTAGTCGCCTTCCAGCGTGGTTCCTGTCGGCAAGGTATACGTGGCGCCCAGAGCAAATTTCCATTCGGAAGGCTGCTCGTAGTTCGGATCGATCAGCACCAGGAAACTGTCCGAGGCGCTGGCTGCGGTTGTTGCAGCAACCTGATCGCGCATTGCTTGAGGCACATCGTAACCGGGGCGCTGGCTGCCGCTGAGCACGTAGTCACCCAGCACTGACAGGCTGTCATTGTTGCGATCGCGTACCTGCACATTGGATAAACCGTCATTACTCCAGGCATTGGAAAGCCACACGTTGGGATTACCACCGGAATACAGACCCAGACCGCCACGCACGGTCAGCTCATCGCTGGCCTCCCAGGTAAAGCCCAGTCGCGGCATCAACAGGTCAAGGCCATCAATATTGGCGTCATTGCGCAGACCACCGTTGAGATCGGCAAACGCCTGGTTGAACTTGGGGCGATCGTTACTGGTGAACCAGTCGTAACGCAAGCCACCAACCAACGTCAGTGCATAGTCATCAAGACGAAACTCGTCCTGTACGTACAATGTATTCAGAACATTGCTGAAACTGGCGGCAGCGTCTTCCGGATTGTTGGTGCCACCACCACTGCCATAATAAATATCAGTAGGAATACCCAGTTCAAAATGGTCAATGCCGGTCAGGCCACAGGCGGGGTCTGCTTGCCGACCCGCGGCAGTCAGCGCATCACAGGACGCAGGGTTATTGGCAGACAGGTCTTCGAAGCGATACTCACCACCGCGTGCGTGCTGCAGAAACTGGTTGAAGACAAACAGATCATCACGCTCATAACCAACGGTTACCACATGCTCATTCCACAGGTATTCTGCGGAAAACTTCATGAAGTCGGATTCCGTGGCAAGGCTGTTGGCCTGGCGGGAGTCATCAGCACCCAGGTAGACGGTGTTGCTGCCCATGCGGATCTGCATTTCAGCAAAATCTTTGGGGCCTACCGTTACCTGCGAGTCATCCATGGTATTGCGGCTGATAAACAGATCGGTCGACAGTGCGCTGCTCCACTGTGATGACAGTTTGAAAGTCAGGGTTTCGGATTCAGAGCCTTTGCGGTAAAAGTGATTGGCGAATTCGAATTCGTTGCTGTCAGAATCCGAGGCACGGTCTTCAATACCATCATAAAAGTTGTAGATCACCGTGGCATCGTGCTGCTCATTGATATTCCAGTCCATGCGCAACATGTACTTTTCTTCAGTCTGAGCGCCGTCAGAGGGCATGCCACCCCCATCATAGTCATACAGGTCGTTGGCAATCGTGTTGATACGATTGAAATCTGACTGGCTCAGCCACGGTCGCTCAACGCCATTGCCGGAACCGGCAAAGCCCTGGGCAATAAACTCGGGCGTCTCGGTTTCCTCATAGGCACCAAACAGGAACAGACGGTCACGTATTAACGGACCACCAAGGCTGAAGCCGCGTTTCTCCTCTTTGTAGTCGGGACTGTCGAATGTCGATTCGTCGCCGTCCACGGTCAAAGAATCGCCGCGCATATCCTGGTTGTTGTATTCATAAAACGCGGTACCGGTGAAGTCATTACCACCGGACCTGGTCACGGCATTGATGTTACAGGCGGTAAAGCCGCCATAAGTGACATCAAACGGGGCCAGCTCTACGGCGACCTGAGCAACCGCCTCGAACGGAAATGGCATGCCGGTGGCGGTGGAGTAACCGTTGCTGTTCAGGCCGAAGCGGTCATTCTGGCTGACGCCGTCAAGGCTGACGCTATTGTAGCGAGGGTGTTTACCAACACAATTGATTGCTGAGCCGCTGTCCAGATTGAGACGCGGGTCGTACATGAATACATCTTTGATATCGCGATCAAAGGCCACCGATGTCTCAAGATCGAATGTGGAGAAAGTTGCTGCCGGACCAGAAGCCACATCAACGATGGTGCCGGAGCGCCCCAGCACAACAATTTCCTCTACGGGTGCCGTGTCCATATCAATGGAGAGGTTGTATATATCACCCAGGGCGATGGAGTCGATGACCACAGTGCGGCCGTTGGCTGTGACCCGGTATGGGCCGCCCACTGACAGGTTGGTGGCATAGAACGCGCCTGATGCATTGGTTTGCAGGGTGCGAGTAGCACCGGTTCGGGTGTCTTCAATGACAATGGTGGTGTTGGCTTGTGGTGAGCCGTTGCTGTCATTGACCCGGCCCCGAATCGCCGAGCTCATGTCCTGTGCAAAGACAGGCACCGACAAGCCGATGCCCAACCCCAATGCCAGCAGAACTGAACTGGCCAGCACTTTTTTCTTTAAATTTTTGTTTGATGAATACATACCCGCTCCCATGCAGAGTGATGACTGAGGGAGTCACTCTAGGGGATGTATGCGACAGCATGGTGAAGGATTCGTGGCAGTGATGTGACCATTCCATGGCAATGGCAATGGCAATGGCAAACTGATGCAAGACTGCGCTCAGTCCAGCGCATCATGCCCGATGTCCGGGCAACGGGCGAGATCCGACTTGCCCTTGTCAGGTAGCTGTTTGGCCAGATCGCGCAGCGCACTGCGCAGGCCTTCTTCAACAACCGGATGATAAAACGGCATGGCCAGCATATCCTGCACCGTCATCTGATGTTCAATCGCCAGCGCCAGCAAGTGCGCCAGATGCTCAGCTTCGGGTACGCACATGTCAGCGCCCAGTAGCCTGCCGCTTTGGCTGTCGGCATGCACGCGCAGCACGCCGGCGGTTTCGCCCTTGATGCGCACGCGGCCCTGACGGGAGAAGTCGGCTGATCCGGTAACACGACTTTCCTCAGGAGTCTCGGATAAAGCCTTGCCCACATGCGCTATCTGCGGCGAACTAAACACAATGGCCAAGGGTGTGCGGCGGCAGAAGCCTGCAGCAGTGGCATCGGGCGCCGCGAACTGGCTGGCGATATAACCTTCGTCAGCGGCCTCGTGCAACAGCGGGATATGACCATTGGCATCGCCAGCCAGAAACACCGACGTATCGCCTATACGCAGTGTTGTCGGATCGATCTGCGGCATGCCTTTGTCACTCAGCGGCACGCCCAGTGATTCGAGCCCCAGTCTGTCGATATTGGGGCGTCGGCCCATCGCCGCCAGCACAAGGTCGGCATCAAAGCTGCCACCGGCACCTGTCACGCGGATTCTGTGCCCGGCGTCTTCCAGTTCGGCAGGCCCACCCAGATGCAGCCTTACCTCCCTTTCCAGCAGCGGCCGGAAAGCAGCCAAAACCTGATCGTCACCAATGCCCGCCAATCTGCCACTGTTGTCAAACGCGGCCACCGTAATACCCAGACGAGACAGGGCTTGTGCCATCTCGACACCGATAGCTCCCATGCCAATCACCGCGATGCGCTGCGGCAGGTCCGACTGCTCAAACAGGGAGTCTGTGGTCAGAATACGGTTACCGTAAGCGCGCCAGGATTCAGGGACCACCGGACGACTGCCCGGTGCCAGAATGATGGCGCGGGCCCGGATCTCTGTACCGTTAACCTCGATGCGCCCCGGCCCTGTCAGGCGGGCAAACCCTTTTATCGCTCGTTTGCCCAGCTCTTCAGGCACCGATTCGGGCCCTTTGACAAAACCATCGCGGAGTTTGCGCACATGAGCCAGCACGGCGGGTATGTCGGCGTGCATCGCCTCGGCCCCTTGCAGACCAAAGCCGGGAAACAACTTGCGGTGATGAAAGGCATTGGCCACTTCAATCAAGGCCTTCGAGGGCATGCAACCCACGGCCGCGCAGGTGGTGCCCCAATGCCCGTCATTTACCAGCACAAAGTCGTCGGTATAACGACGCACTTCACGCAAGGCTGACAAGCCTGCGGTGCCTGCCCCGACGATCACCGTATCCACTTTCATATACCACTCCCGACGCCACTTATTTCAATGTTGCCCGCCTGCCGGACACACCGGTATTTTCCCGACGACTCCTGATCATGGTAGACGACTCCTGATCATGGTAAGTGAAGCGCATGAAAATATTAAGCATTGTTATGACTTATCTGGTGTTGTGCCCTGGTTGATGTTGTGCCAGGACAAAAACGGCTATATCCTCAGTGTCATAAAACCTGATCCCGTTCACTGATACCGGAAACCATTCTGTCATGAGATTTACTGTTGCTATCCTGAGTCTGGCGATACTCGCCGCCTGTTCCGAACCCGATAATACATCTGACCTTGGATCCGCCAGCCCTGACTCAAGCGATGCCCCGCCGACTGCTGAGGGTGACAAAGCCTGGTCGCTCGGTTATATGGCCGCGGTGGCCAATCCCGATGCCACTGATGCTGCTGTGCAAATGCTGGCACGAGGTGGACACGCTGTGGATGCTGCGATAGCCGCACATGCGGTATTAGGGCTGGTAGAACCCGAGAGCTCGGGGCTGGGCGGCGGCGGTTTTATGGTGGTGTACGAGCAAGCGACACAAAACGTGCGCTTCCTGGATGGGCGCGAAACAGCCCCGGCAGGTGCAAGCCCTGACATGTTCATGCAGGACGGCGAGCCGGGCGGTTTTCTGGATGCCTGGCAAAGTGGCAATGCCGTCGGCGCGCCGGGCACCATTGCCCTGTATAAAATGGCGCACGACAACTATGGCAAACTGCCCTGGGCGGATTTGTTTGCACCGGCCATTCGTCTGGCCAGCGAGGGGTTTGAGGTTACCGCAAAAATGGCTGGGTACCTGCCGCAAATGGCGCAGATATCCATGCTGGACGAAAACCCCGGCGCCGCCGAGTATTTCTATCCTGACGGCGAACCCATCCAGGCCGGCAGCATCCTGCGCAACCCCGACTATGCCAATACCCTGCAACGTGTCGCCGATGAGGGCCCCGAGGCCTTCTATCACGGTGAAATAGCCGAAGCCATCGCTGCGTCTGCCCAGGCCGGCGACAACGGTGGCAGTCTGACCGTCGCCGATATCGCCGGGTACGAAGCTGTGGAACGCGAAGCTATTTGTGGCACATGGCGCTCACTGAATATCTGTTCAGCCACGCCGCCCTCATCCGGTGCCATGCAGATCATGGTTGCCAATCTGTACGACCAACTCCTGCCAGAGAATCCGTCCCGGGAACAACAGGTCAAAGCCTTTGTAGATGCCCAGCGCCTGGCCTATGCCGACCGGGATTACTATTTTGGTGACCCGGACCACGTAACCGTGCCTGTGCAACAGTTGCTCAGTACGCAGTATCTGCAACACCGCGCTGACAATCCTGCTGCGCCGGGTGCAACGCCGCAACACGGCAACCCGACCGCCGTGCTGGGCGAGGGCAACGCTGCGGTCTGGGCCGCAGACAGCACACTGGAGCCAGCGGGCACAACACACCTGTCCATTATTGATAGCGAAGGCAATGCCGTGTCGGCAACCATGACCGTGGAATCGGCATTCGGCTCGGGCCGCTGGGCCGCAGGTTTTCTGCTCAACAACGAAATGACCGACTTTGCCCGCGAATTTTATGCCGACCAGCCTGAGGCCGCCAATATGATCAGACCTGGCGCCCGCCCGCGCTCGTCGATGTCACCTACCGTCATCCTGGACAGTGACAACGAACTGTACATGGTCACCGGGTCACCTGGCGGCAACTCCATTCCGGCGTATACAGCCAAATCCATACTGAGCATCGTTGACTGGGGCATGACGGTCGAAGAAGCGGTGGCATTCCCCAACATCATTGCACGGGGTGACACTGTGCGCGTGGAAATCAACCGCGAGCCGGGCCAGGCGCAGGCAGACTACCTGCGCGAAGCCGGTTACGACGTTCGGGAGAGCGACGGTGAAAATTCCGGTCTGCACGTCATTCTGGTGACCGAAGACGGATTAATCGGTGCGGCCGACCCGCGACGTGAAGGCACGGTAGCAGCCGGGTTCGTGGGTCAATAAAACCCGGCGTTAACAGACAGGCTCAACAGTCCTGGCCAAACACACCACCGCCACCACAGTAGGTGTGATGTTGCAGCTGAATGTGTATGCCGTCGGGATCGGAGAAGTAAACCTCCGGTGTCCCGCCGGGTGCCCCGCCACGCTCAGGCATGCGTCGGCTGACCCAGTGCTGCAGCGGCTCGGCAGCCTCGCCCTCCGGGCGTGCACTCAGGCCATATTCAGTCAACAGCTCAAGCACCGACTCTTCGGTGAAGTTCTCAATGTTGAGACTGGCGTGATCGATACGACCGGGCTGGGTCGGCTCGCCTTCTGCTGTACCGCCGACAAACATCATGAACTGACGCCCATCGGTCAGACCAAGCAGCGGGAACATACCCTGAAACGCCTGGTTTTCCAGGCCAAACAGGTTGCGATAAAACTCATTGGTGAGCTGGTAGTTGGCGACGAAGGTGGTGAAGTGGTTGATCTCCCGCAGTTCAATCAGGCCTTCTTCTGGCGCCGGTTCAAGGTTGCACGGCACGCCCCTGCCCTCACCGGCACCGCACGCTCTCGGGCTTGAGAGTTGCACCGGTATGCCATCTCGATCCGCGATAAACAGATGATGATTTTCCGTCATCATGTCTTCGCCTTCACCCGGCAATCGCACTGTCCATGTCAGCCCTGCCGTTTCCATCGACGAACGACCGTCATAAAGCGTTTCTACCGTCCGGATGATGCCATGGTCGGACAGGCGACGCTGCAGTTCAAAGATATCGAATCCGGGCACGCTGAGCGCAAAATGGTGGATGTGAGGTTGCTCATCTTGACGTGTTGGAGCCAGGGTAAAATAATGCGGCCCGTCGCCAATCTGCAAGGACACGGTGTCACCCAGCCGGCTGATCACCGGCGACCCGAACAGGCCCTGATAGAACGCCAGAGAGCGCTCGACATCGCTGACGCGCAATTCAAAGCTGTGCAAGCCACCAACGGAAATCGGTTCCGCGTCAGATTGCTGTGCGGAAACAGACAGCGACAGCGGCATCAGGAACGCTGTCAGCGACAGGCCAAGGACAAGGCTGCGCCGGGCGATCAATGACTTGACTTGCTGCTTGATGGCACCGGAAAGTGATTTCATGGCTGAGAGCCTCCATTAGGTCGTGTGTAATGGCCTTCAGGATAATCCTCACACGCCCAGGAGTCCATCGCCATGACCAATAACAACCATCATGGATCAATCATCATCGTCGTCGTAGTCATCCCCGGTTTTGGCATTGGTTTTTGCGCCCTTTTTGGTGGTCTTGGTGGTCTTTTTAGTACCCGTCCTGGTGGCCGCCACCTTTTTGTCCTCAATCTGCGCGGCCGGCGTTGCTGCCGCAGACTCGATGATTACCGGCGCAGGGGGCGCCTTGCCCTCTTTATCCTGACCGAAGTACATGGTCATATGCGGGAACGGAATCTCGATGCCAGCGGCATCCAGACGGTATTTCACCAGACGGTTATACGCCCTGCCCACGCCCCACTGCGCGCCAGGCAAGGTTTTGATGCGTACCCTGATATTCACTGCGCTGTCGGCCAGCGCGGTGACACCGTGCACTTCTAGTTCAGCAATGATATTGGCTTTATGGTCGGGATCCGCCATCAACTCGTCAAAGGCTTCACGCAGTTTCACAATTACCTCGTCGATGTCTTCGCGATACGCAACCCCGTACTCGCCGACATGGTAAGCAAATTCGCGCATGTAGTTGGCGACGGTATCCACTGAAGAGAAGGGAATCAGATGGTAGGTGCCCGACAGGTCCCGAATCCCCAGGGAGCGGATGCTCAGCTTCTCTGCGGTACCCGTGACGCCACCGGCAGTCACCACATCACCACTGTTGATAGCGTTTTCCAGCTGAATGAACACGCCGGTAATGATGTCCTGCACCAGCTTCTGAGCGCCAAAGCCGATGGCCAGACCCAGCACGCCAGCACCCGCTATCAGTGGTCCGATATTAATGCCAATTTCCGCCAGCACAATCATCAATGTCATCACGATGATGGTGATCGCCACCGCATTACGGAAAATTGTGAGCAGGGTTTTTTCCCTTGCACTGGGTCCGTTTGCTTCGCCTTGCGGATTCAATCTCTGCTCAATCCAACTCGCCAGACCAATCCACACCAGCATGGCCATTATGACGATAAAGGAGACCGACACCACCGTGCCCAGCGTGCGTACCCCGGTCTCAGACGCTATCCATTGCGCCAGGTTGAACAACCCCCAGGCATCAGCGACAAAACCCGCCACCACAAACAGGATAATCAGGCGTGCCACCTTCATGATGGTTGGCAAAAAGCTGTTCAGGCGATTTTCCAGCATCGGGAACCGGGCGCGGGTTTCTTCCGGCACGTGGAAACCGCGACTGATCAACTGACTCAGCACCACGGACAGGAACATCCCGATCCCGATCGCCAGCAAGGTCTGCAACGAGGCCGCCAGCATGAAGGGCAGCGCATCCTCGGGTCGCACCACGGTCACCAGAGCCAGCGCGGCAAAATAGACAATGGCCACGACATACCAGCTCTTGGCCAGCATGCCCAGCAGCAGCCGGTTAAAGGCCAGTTCGCTCTGTGTAGCGCGCAACTCAATCTGTTGGCTGACCGAGGCCTTGTTCTGCAAAATGATGGCCAGCGCATATAAAAACGCCAGTAACATCACCACGAGAGCGACCAGGCGCCCCACAGCCGGAGACACAGAAGCATTCACCATTGGCACAATAAACAATATGCCATACCCGATAAAACCACTGAGCCGTGCCAGCCACGCATTCCAGTAGGCAGCCTGTTCGGCGCTCAGGGGCAGCATGCGCAATCCGTCGTCGCGTGACGCGAACAGCGCACGGATGATGGCTTTGAACACCTCAATCAACAGGAAAGCATTGAGGAACAACGACTGCCGGGCGTCCATTTCCCCCGGCGTACCGAGCGCAAATAACGCCACCACATAACCACCCAAAAAGGCCAGCAGGATGACCCCAACGTCCAGGATAGCGGAGCCCACAACCGCCACCAGTTTGCGCAACATGGCGCTGCGACCGGTATCCTGCAATGCCCAGCGACTGGCTGAGGCAAAAAACGGCCGCACCAGCAGGCGCAGCAGCAAAAACAAGCCCACTGTCACGGCAACGACCACCAGCAGATTGATAGTGGCGCTAAGCGCGTCATCCATGTTCAGGGACTGATCACCACTGAACAAAGCGGCCAGCGCGGCCACTCCATTGGACAACTCACTGACAAAACTTTCGGCAAACTCGCGGGAGGTCTCCGCAATACGCCCTGCCGGCGAAGTTCGCTCTTCAACTTGCGGAGCAGGCGTGTCCGCAGCTGCAACCGCCGGACTTTCGCCCGTGGCTAACGCCCGCAGATCATCGATCAGCTGCTCTCGCGCCACTTCATCTTCCAGGATGTCAGCAAGATATGAGTAGCTCGTGTTGCCCTCAGCCGCGTCAGGGTTACCCGGGGCTTCAGCTGCCATGGCAGTCGACGCGACAAACAGCGTGGAGAGGATGAAAACGAGAAAGGCAGTCAGCGCCTTATGCAGTTGCTGCAGTTGAAGATAGTTCACGGGGATCGGCTCCATGCACACGTGTTTTAAGTTTGTAATGTAAAGGTTTACGCATTTTAACCGATCACTACGACTAATCCACCCTTTTGGATTACCGCAGAACTTGACACCATCCTGTCATTGCATGCCCCCACCTTAAAAACATTCCTGTAAAAATAGTCATTCCCCTGAAGCACTAATAATGTCCCAGCACGTTCAACGACTTTGCCCTGCCCTCAAAGCGTCTGAATACAAACAGACCAGCCAGCAGGTAGAACAGGCCATTGAGTAGAATAAACCCGTACCACCATAACGGGAATTCAGCTTGCTGGGTGACAAGCTGATTGACGGTGTTAGCCGCTGCGGCAAAGGGCAGCAAAGATACGCCGCTCAACGGCCAGGCGGGCAGACTGACCAGCGCGATCAACACAAACTGCATGATGCTGGACACTGCGCCGACCCGTTTGTGTACCAATGCAATACCAGCGATGGCAAAGCCCAGACCATGCACGGCGGGCAGGCCCAGCAGAATAATCCCCAGGCTGTGAAGGTAGGGAATCTCCAGCCATCGCCCGGTACTGAACATGGCCAGGAACAGCAGGCAGGTAGTGAATATCACGGTCACCATCAGGCCTACTATCATCCGCACGACCAGCAATCGGCACAGCCCCGCTGGTGCCATGACGAGTTGCTCCAGCGTGCCTTGCCTGGCTTCATCGATAATCGACTGGGCCGTGCCCGTATAGGCCAGCAGCGCGAACATCCACATGATATATCCAACCACCACGGCATCCAGCGTGCCTTCAGTCAGCTCTCCCCCGAATGTCCTCAGACCCAGGAACACAACAAGAAAAAGCAGATACATTGCAATCAGTCCCACGAGGGTGTCGAACAAATAGCGACGCAGCATGATCAGCGCAAAATATGCTTCGTTGGTTAAGGTGAGCCACCAGAACCTGAGTCCGTCCGTGTTCATTGCTTGTCCTCCGAGTCCATGCTTTTTGTAATGCCACCGTGCCCGGATTGGGTGTGGGTCTGACTGACGTTGTGGTTGAGATTTTGATTGAGCGTATGGAGGAAAATATCCTCCAGTGTGTCACTGGTGACATTGATGTCGTTCAGGGTGTGTCCGCCCTCAGCCAGAATGGCCAGGCTGGCAGACAGAATGTCCAGCTCCCCGGTTCGCAAGCACAATCGTGACGATGCCCCGTTCGTCTCCACGCGCCATGGGAATCGGGTTAATGCTTTCTCCGTGTTGCCGGACAGGTGACCATCTACCTGCAGTACAAATGTTTTCTGTGGCGCATACAGGCGGCGTAACTCGTCCACACTGCTCTCGGAAATCACCTCGCCGCGATACAGAATGATCACGCGATCACATATCGCCTCAATAAAATCCATATCGTGCGAGGTCACCAACAAGGCACTGCGGCTCTCGTCCACCAGTTCCCGCAACCAGGCCTTCATGCCGCGCACCATATCCACGTCCAGCCCAAGCGTCGGTTCATCCAGCAGGATCAACGCCGGCTGATGCACCAGCGCGCAGGCAATGGCAACTTTCTGCTGGTTGCCTTTGGAGAGCATTCTTACTTGCTGATTGCGGTAGTCACCCAGGGATAACCGCTCGATCAGTGTCTCGGCACGTCGCCGCGCCTCCTGTCGTGCCAGCCCCTTGAGCCCGGCAAAGTACACGATGTTCTCCACCGGTGTCAGGCGCCAATAGACATTGCGTGCCCCCTCCAATACGGCGCCGGTGCGACGCATCGCGGTCTGTTGCCCGAGCCGGATGTCATTGCCATCCAGTCGCACAGTGCCGGCATCGAGCTCAGTCAAACCACAAATGGCCTTCAGGGTTGTGGTCTTGCCTGAGCCATTGGGTCCCAGCACACCTACGATCTCGCCGGCATGTACACTGAAACCCACGTTATTCACCGCCCTGACGCTTTCGCCCTTGCGTGAGTAGGCTTTATTCAATCCTTCAACCTGCAGTACCGGCGTCGTTTCCATGTCGCGTCTCCTTGCCATCCAAAAATCAACTGAGGGCCAGTCGATAGTCAGGCTATAAGCCAAAGCTCTGATGATCAACGAGAGATACCTGGTAAAGTTTCAAGGTATCGTTATTTGATACCAAATCACGCATAATCAGGTCAATTCATCCCCAGGGAGGAAACCAGATGGAAAGGCTGGTCAAATACTGTTTGCAGGAAATCAAACAACAGCTAAAGCGCAAAGGCATTGCTTACGCCGATATAGCCGAACGCATGCGTGTGTCCGAAATCACTGTGAAACGCATGCTCAACCAGGATGACATCAGCATGGCCCGGCTGGGTGTGCTGGCCGAGATCGCAGGCTGCACACTGTCCGGCCTGATCAGCAAAGCTGAAGAAAAATTGCCCGAAGTCCGCAGTTTCAGTCCGCAGCAGGACCAGGCATTCGTGCGCTATCCCCACCTGTTTCAGTACTACACCAAACTGATCGAATTACAGCGTTCGCCGGCGGCAGTTGCTGAGCGCTACAATCTGGACGATCTGTCCACCTACCTGTATCTGCGCAAGCTGGAAGATCTGGGCCTTCTTGAACTGCAGGCGGACAACCGGGTGAAAATACCCGAAGTCGTCATGACCTTCGGACCGGACAGCCGCTTTGTCCGCAAAGGTGTCGCCTGGAGTCTGGAGCAGGCAACACGGGCATTGCTGGATCACGACAATCAGGCGTCAAACGTTACTATGCTGTTTCTGCCTGAAAAACACTGCGATGAGCTACTGGAGGAAATCTCGAAAGTCTTCCTGCGATTTGCCGATCGACAGCTTGATACCTACTGGGAAAATCTGTGGCAGGGGGACGTCAGACAATTGGTGCTGTTCAGCTACCCGGTAACCAGCAAGTATCCGGAATACGACGTCATCCGGGTACGGGACGGGGACTTGAGGTAGATCGGGCGAAGTACAACCTCCACTGCCCTGCCATCATTCTGTCAGGTAGTACTTTTAAGGCGCCGCCAAAGATAGACGAGCAAAGGCCCGATACACAGATTTGCTACTGCCGAAATCGTAGCAATAACCAGAATACCAATGAGCGGAATGACTGCGCCGAAGGTGAATGCCGCACCCAGCACAAAACCGAGAATGCATTCAGCACGATAAATGGGCAAAAACAGGCTCGACAGAAGCAGACATAAAGCCATCATCATTGTGATGTTTTCGTAGCCAGAGACAAAAGCGACTGATTGCAAAAGACTGACGATCAGCATGACAAAAAAGCCTGTCAAAATTCCTGCCGGAATCCGTCCTCCGCCACTTACATCATCATTCCTGAAAGCGATACGCTTTTTTATACGCCTGGTTGCAAACCAGGCTAACGCAGGAAGAATGACGATCCCCCACCAATTCGATATCGCCGGGAGATCAGAACGATGTAGAAGGTAATGACTTACCACGCCTCCATTCAAATGTTCCCAGAGCAGCTGGCAAAGGACAAAAACCACAATCAGCAGGATTAGATATGTGCTTAGTTTGTTGAAATATTTTTCAGTCATATTGATCCTTCAATTCTCATTATGTTGACGTTGCGCAATTGAACACTGACGGTACGCAACATACGTGCCATCTAAAAACACGATAAACTTCAGATACATGAAAATATTCCACAAGAGACCGATAATGAAATTGACCAAGGAATGGCGCTTTTTGCCAACTATGCTTAGGTTGATTCGGCACGGAGAAAACTTACATCGCAGACATTGGTGAACTGGAGTAAGTCACACCGGCATATCGCTGCCGAGTTGATACTTGGTCGGCAAGTCATTATGCTGAGCGCTCACTGAATTCAGGAACAATATATTGTGAATATCCAGCTTAACCCAGGTTTTGACGCGGCACTCGTCAAGCAGAAATACCAGATGGACAATCGCGTCAGGGTACATTCGTTTCTGGATGCAGAAGATGCGTCTTTGCTGTTGCAGACGCTTGCGCGGGAAACCGAGTTTGCCAGTGCCTTCAACATAGACGGTGCCAATGGTTCACTCAGTGACAAGGAAATGCGGCAGCTGGCACCGGCGCAGATTGACGAACTGCAACAAAAAATCTATCAGAACGCCGGTGAAGGCGCAGGTTTTCTTTATGGCAGACATGACATCACCGGCAGAAACAGTGCCCCCGGCCCGGCCCGGTTGCGGGCATTCGCCGATATCCTGAACAGCGAAACACTGCTCGATGCAGTCCGGCACATCTCGGGCCATGACGACATCAGTTGCGCCTCAGCGCAGGCCACACGCTACCTGTCTGGCAACTTCCTTACCCGGCACAATGACTATCACCCTGACGAAGGCAGGCTCGTAGCTTACGTCATGAATCTGTCGCCGGAATGGCATCCGGATTGGGGCGGTCTGCTACAGTTCTACGAGCAGGATGGCACCCCGCGCGATGCCTGGACACCGCAGTTCAACACCTTGACCCTGTTTGACGTCTCACATGTCCACGCCGTCACGTTCGTGGCGCCCTATGCCAAGGTGCCCCGATTTGCCATAACCGGCTGGTTCCGGACCAAGGCGCTTTGAGAACAACACTGACAGATCCGGCACAGTGACTACATCCAGCGTCCCCGGTAGTCACCCGTGCGGGTCATCAATCGCATTTGCAGATCCTCTATCTGGGGACTCGGCAGCCAGGCGATTGTCTCTCGACCTGCGGCGCTGTATACATGAAGTGCGGACATGCCCCACACTCTGAGCCAGGGACCCTGAGTGACGCTCAGGGTCTGCATCTTACAGGCAGGAATCCAGCGCTGCTGATGCCCGATCAAACCACGACGCAGTGCCAGCCAGTCGTCATCCACAAACACGCCCCGCCGACGCCAGCCAGCCCACACCAGAAGCCCCGTCAACGGCAACGCAAAGACGGCGGCAACACCGATCCAGTACATCTCCCAATCGGACGCCAGCGCGGCCACAAAGACTACCAGCGCGCTACAGAAAACCCAGGGCAAGGCCATGCTCATCGGATGAACAGATTGCCAGGCAGGTTCGGACTGCCCCAGCGCCTGTCTCAGTTCCAGCTCCCGATCATGCGCCAGTATTGGGATAAAAAACGTTTTCGCCTGCTGCAGTGTATCTGGCCGTCCGGACTGATCGATACGCAACCCTTTGCGTTTAAGTAGTCGCGCAACCAGCCCCTGTTTCCAAACCAATCGTTGCAGGCGTACATATTGAAAACTGCGGCTGACGATGGTCAGCAGGCCCGCCCTGGTCTGGTAGCGCTGCCCCGAAACCGACAAGGTAAAACCGTGATAACGAACGATGGCAATCACTACGGAAATTGCTACGACTAACACCAATGCCAGCAGCAACATCGCACTCCATAACAATGCGCTCTGGAATATGCTGCCACCATTGCTGACCGTAAAAACAAATCCTTCCAGCCTCGGCAACAGCCAGTCGTCAATCAGATCAAACTGGCTCAAGGGGTAGGCCAGAACCGGGATGATCAACAGGACAGGGTTATGAATGAGACCGTAGCGGGCAATCTCAGTTACGGGCAGTGTTATCTGCAAATCAGCTGCCTGCGCACCGTCTGCCTTCGGCGTGTCTGTCTGCGCCGGCTTTTGCATCATCATGGCCTGGCGAAGTGACTCGGCACGTGCATACAGCAGGCCGGCAAGCTCGACCTCCCTGCCTTCGGAACCGGCACTTTCCACACCCAGCACTGCCAGCCCGAACGGCCTGAAATACCATGGCTGTCTGATATCAGCCTGCTGGATACGATCGTATTCAAGCGTGAGCTGGGTGCGTTTGAGTATACCTTCACGCAAATGCAGGGTCTGGTCAGCGGCGCGGTATCGAAAAAACCACCAGGACATCAGCGCATGAAGGACTACTATCAATGGCAAAGCGATAGGCAGCACCCAAAGCAGAACCCCGCGCAGTTGTTCACCACCGGTGACGATAACAACCAGTAAGGGGATGAGGTTGACAGCATGACGCAGGAACAGGCCCAGCGTTCGCCCGATAAAATAGATCAGCGCCAGTAGGGAGACGCGCTCAAAGGTTGTCATTGCCCGGAACCTTCGTCCGTCTCGTTGTACTGCGAATCGATATCACGCAGCAAACCATCCCGGATTGATTCAGCACCGCCCAGGGGCAGACCCGGCACGGTCAAATCCGATCCCTTGCCGCCAGCTGTGTAGATGATCAACCGAGCCAGCTTCAACCATCGTTCAAGCGGCCCCTGGGTAATTTCCACATGCTGAATCCGGTTCAGCGTGACCACTGTCTGCACGCGCCACAAGGCACCGGTACGAAAATACACCGCCTGTGGCTGTACGCTATATCCCGTCAGGCGGAATCGCTTTGGCACCCAGAATACGGCAAGCAACAGAGCGGCCACGATAACCACAATCGCAGCCACGGCACCGTGCCAGGGCTGGACTGCCGGAACCACTAGTACCGGCAGAAGGCACAGAAGCAACATCAGCAACGTATCAATCAGAATGACCACACGCAGCAGACTTTTGTAACCGGGGTCGACGGTTTGATATTCCATCATCGTATAGCGTCCTTTTTAGCGTTTCCGTGACCTCTCGCGACGCGAAACCCAGGCCTCTGCTCAGGCCGTCAATCCACCTGGCTGACCAGTTTCCATTCATAGAAACCCATGAACATTTCATCCCAGCTCTGTTCACCCCAGTTCACTTCAGTATCAGGGTCGGGATTGAACCGATTCTGGGCTGAATTATCAAAGGCGCCCTGTGCAACGATTCGGGTACCAGCCGGCACCCGCAGGGGTTCAGCCAGCTCATGGGACAGTTGCCAGTTGAAAGAATACGCCGGCACTGACAGCAGCAGTTCCTCAGAGCCATCGGGGTATTGCGCTATGAACTTCATGCGCTTGCCGCGGAAATGCATATGCGGCATCAGGCTGCGGATTTCCGCATCTGCCGGTACATAGGTCACCAGCTCCATTTCGTGATCCTTCGCCTGTGGCGGGATGGAAATGGTAAACGCGTTGCCCACGCCACCGGACATGCGTTCTGCGGGCACTTCGCCCTCAGGGTAGAAGTAGATACCGATTTCAGTCTCATCGGTCATCTCCATACCGGAGGTCGTGTAATGCATCTGTAAATTCAGGCCGGACCCGGCGCGCAACAGACCACCCACCCCGTCGGGATTCCAGGACACACTGTTGCCTGGCGCATAACCGGCGACTGAAGCCTGATCGGCATCACCGCCGCCCAGCAGCACACCGACATCAATGTCCGGGTTTTCCCGAAATATGCGATCAATATCAGGTTGCTCCCCGGCGGCCATGGCGGCAAACATTTGTGCGCGGATGGCCTGGGCGCGTTCTTCCGGCAGACTGTTGATGGCCTGTATGAAGGCGGTCTGCGGATCCAGCTGGCCCTCGGGGGGTACAACAGTTGTGATGATGTGATGCAGCACTTCGGGACTGCCGGGGGCCACTTCACTCCCCTTTACCCAGCGATCCTCGGTCAGACCCAGGTCGATGGGAATATCCATGTAATCCACCACACCGGTGGCCGGAATCGTCTGCGCGGGTACCTTGACGATAAGATCCGGTGTGCCCATTTTCCACTTGGTATCCGACCAGACCAGTTCCGTCAGCGGATCCTCGTTCGCGCCCGCAATGGATGCTCCGGCGTCAACCCAGCGCACCAGCTTCTGCTTGTCCTCATCGCTCAGATTCATTTCATTCTTTATCTTGTGGCCGACCTTGTTGTCGATCTGGCCTGGCGGCATACGACGGGTCATCACCACCTCACGAATCATCGGCGACCAGCCCTGAACCGCAAGCTTGCTGTCCATGGCAAACGGCGCGATACCACCACTGCGGTGACATTCGGCACAATTGTCAGCAATAATCGGCGCGATATCATTCACGTAGGACAGGGTCGCACCTTCCGCGCCGCCATACTCAATACGGCTGCCCTGAACGGCAATCTCCTGCAGGTCAACAGACTCACCGGCCTTCAGCCGGCGCAGTGTCTGTTCCAGTTCCTGCTGCACAGGACCGCGATAAACGACTTCAAATGTCGTCGGATCATAAACCACAGCCTGATCCATCTGTGTCAGCCCGAGGGCCTGAGACACCAGTTGGGCATCGTCCATCAAGACGGGCAATCCCACACCGCTAACCGCATCGGCAACCGCCTGCCTGTCGCTTTGCAACCCGGGATTAAGTAAAAAGAAGACAACGCCCTGATCAGCGTATTGGCCGTGTAACGCCTGCAACGCAGTCAGCGCAGCCTGATCGGTCAGGCCGACCGCCTGCGGCAGTATCACCACGGCATCATGATCGTCGTACCAGACCATATTGTGTTGATAACCGTTGTGATCAATGAGCGCGAAATCGCCCACGTGTTCACCCGCATGGAGCAACGACGAAGCAGCCACCGTCAAGGCCAGCAGTGCCATCCTGGGAGCAGTAATCATGGGATATCCCCTTCTCAGTCAGGGTAAACGGCCAACCGGGCCGCACCAGATGCATTTCATGTCAACCAGCCATTTCAGAACTCAACAGGTTAGACCTCAACTCAGTATAGTTCAAGAAATGCTTTCAGCCCCAGAGCTCACGTACCGGTGTATCCATGCTGAAGCGATGATGAATCTGCGCCTGCAGTAATTCGGCACTGGCGATAGCATCGGTGACGGCATGATGAGGCCGGTATGACGGCAGCCCATAACGCTTGCGACTGGCATCAAGTCTCACCGACTCCGGCTGCCGCCGACGCAGCTTGTCCCACCAACTGAGCGGCCTGACCCGATGCAACCTGGCTTCCAGGTCCAGGGTATCAATCACCGGGAACATGATTGCCTCCCCCAGGCGCGCCTGCACGGCAGCAATCATAAACTCTCGTTCAATCTGCCGATAGTGCACCACTGCCACCTTCCCTGCCAGTAGCGACAGAAACTCAGGCAGGATACGGCTCAGATCGGGCGCGTTGTCGACCTCCGAGTGGGTAATACCATGCACGGTAACGGACTCATCGGTCAGCTGTAAACGCGGCTTTACCAGCCATTGCCGGGCGCGGGAACTGAATACTCGCTGCAGATTGAAGGGTACCAGGCCGATGCTGACAATGCTGTTTCGTGCAGGATCAAGGCCGGTGGTTTCAAAATCGATTGCCACCAGTGGCACGTCGCTGATGGCGGTGTCGGCGGCCACCATACCGGCGCTGTAGAATTGCTGCAGCAATGGATGTCTGGCCTGCGCCGCCTGCTGCTGATAATACGCTTGCCAGTCGCTGCAGACCTTGTCCTGTCTGGCCTTGTTCTGCCTGAGCTTGTCGCCGGTAATGGGCCCCAGATAAATCATGATAAATGTCAGGCCTTGAATTGAAACTTCAGAAATTTCTGGGCATCACTCAACACCTGGAAGGCTTCCTTGAGGTGCTTGCGTTCAAACTCTAATAATCGTTCGGGCAACACATTGTTGTCCGGTTCGATACCCTGCCGCAATGCGGCTTCCTGGTGGCGAACACGGGTCAGGGCAATGACTTCAAAAGCGTCGCGCAAATCTTCACCGCGCCCCTTGGGCAGCCCTGCCGCATCAATGATGTCAGTCAGCCGACGAAAGGAGTTGTTGGCTTCAGAACCGATAGCCAGTGCGTGAACCCTGATCAGATCAACAAAGGGCGCGGTGCCACGGCGTTTGATATTCAGGCTGTTGTTCTGTTTGCCATCCTGTTCCATGACAAAGTCCTTGAAGAAACCCAGGGGTGGTGTCCGGTTCAGGGCATTGCGGGTCATGCTGGCCAAAAACAGCGGGTGGCGCCGGGCCTGCTGGCTCACCTGAGCACGCAGCTGCGCTGCCCACTGGGTCTGCCCCCAGACACCATCGATGTCGAAAAATATCGAGCTGTGCAACAGGCGTTCGGCGCTTGGCTGTTGCATCCAGTTGCTGAAATACTGCTGCCAGACGCGCAACGGTTGGCGCCATTCCGCATTGGTTGCCATGACATTGCCGGTGCAATAAGTATAACCGCAGGCGGCCAGACCATCGCACACAAACGCAGCCAGCCGCTTGAAGTAGTCATCGTGCTGCGCCGGGTCGAAGCGGTTATCCAGAATCATGGCATTGTCCTGATCCGTGACAATCAGCTGCTCATCACGCGCCATGGAGCCCAGTGCCAGAAAACAATACGGGATTGGAGGAGGCCCAAGTTCGGCTTCAGCCAGCTCCAGCAGACGTTGTTTGAAACTGCGACCGATGGCCGCCATGGCGCTGCCAACCATCTGTGAATTGGCGTCCTCGTTGACCATGCGCAAAAAACAGGCATGGACATCGGGCACCAGCGCCTGCAGCTCGGCAACCGTCTGCTGACGGAAAATACTGCTGACCACAAACAGACTGTTTTGTGATTCAAAACGGATGATATCGGAAATGGCGATGACACCAACCGGCTGGCGATGTTTGACAACCGGCAGATGCTGCAGGTTGTGACGCAGCATCATGGTCATCGCCTCAAAGATATACTGCTGGTGGTCAATGGTCAGCGGATTGGCTGACATGATTTCGGTCACTGGCGTCTCGTAAACCAGCCCGGGCGCGACCAAACGCACGCGAATGTCTTTGTCAGTCACAATGCCAGCCAGCGTGCCATTGAGCGAGTCATCCTCGCCCTGATGCAGAATGAGCAGTGAGGACACATTCTGGTCGGTCATCAACTGTGCGGCCTGCCAGACACTGGCCTGGCTGCCGATAGTCACCGGCTCACGGCTGAGCAAGGTACCGACCGTGGCGCTGAGCAAATCTGCATTGGCCGGGGGGCTGCTGGCTTTTCCGGAACGACGTCGTTCACTGTCGCCCACTTCGATGTAATCGGCGAAAACATCGTTTTCTTCAAACAGCTGGTGAAACACTTCGCCGGGAATAAAATAAATCAGTGAATCTTCCAGGGCACGTGCCGGAAACCGCACTTTGCCCCCGCGCAGCAGGCCCTGCTCACCGAATACGCCACCCTCGCTGTGCCGATTGTACAGGTCACCATTACGTCGGAAGGTTTCCACCGCACCACTGCGCACCAGATACAAGGCATTCAGTGGTTCATTAAAAAGCAGGATGTCACTGCCCGCCTGGAAATAACCGATATCAATGCTGAGTGCGACCCGTTGTAATTGCTCGGCCGACAGCTCCCGAAACGGCGGATGACGTTTCAGGAACTCCAGTATTTCGATCTGTTCGATTTCCACTGGTTGACCTCAACGGCCCCGGGGCTCGGACATAAGACCTTTGACCACCGCCACACAGGACGCCAGCAGCACCAGGGTAAACGGCAGGCCGGTAGACACCGCCATGGCCTGCAGCGCCACCAGACCACCACCGAGTATCAGTGCTATCGCCACCAGCCCCTCAAACGTGCACCAGAACACCCGCTGTGGCGTTGGCGCGTCGACCTTGCCACCCGCTGCAATGGTATCAATCACCAGCGAGCCGGAGTCCGATGAAGTGACAAAAAACACCACCACCAGAATGATCGCGATAAACGAGGTAATGCCGGCCAGTGGCAAGGCGTCCAGCATGGTGAACAGCTGCAGTGGCAGCGCCGCTTCCACGGCGGCCATGTAATTATCCTGTACAACCTGGCTGATGGCCGTGCCACCAAACACCGTCATCCACAACACACACGCCAGCGACGGGATCAGCAATACCGATATCAGGAATTCCCGTACCGTGCGACCACGCGACACCCGTGCGATAAACATGCCGACAAAGGGTGACCAGCTGATCCACCACGCCCAGTAGAAGGCTGTCCAGACCTGCGAAAAATTGGCATCGTCGCGACCCACCGGGTTTGCCAGCGCCGGTAAATACTGAAAATAGGCACCCAGATTGGCAAAAAAGCCGGTCAGGATTCCCACCGTCGGGCCCACCGCTATCACAAAAAACAGCAACAACGCGGCCAGTGACATATTGATCTCTGACAGCCGTTTGACACCGGCTTCCAGACCGGCCAGCACCGACACCAGCGCAATCATGGTGATACCGATTACCAGCAGAATCTGTGTTGTCACGCCTTCCGGCCAGTTAAACAGGTAGTTTAAACCGGCGCTGGCCTGCGACGCCCCCAGGCCCAGGGACGTTGCCAGACCAAACAGCGTAGCAAGCACCGCCAGGATATCAATGATGTGCCCGGGCCAGCCCCATACCCGCTCACCCAGCAGCGGGTAAAATACTGACCGAATGGTCAGCGGCAACCCCTTGTTGTAGGAGAACAAGGCCAGGCCCAGTGCCAGCACCGCATAGATGGCCCAGGGGTGCAGCCCCCAGTGATAGATTGTCGCCGCCATGCCAAGCCGTTCGGCCGCCAGCGCATCACCGGCAGCCCCACCGAGCGGCGCCGAATCAATCCGCACGCCATCAACCATTTCAACACCGGCGAGCGCCGTGTTGAAATGCGTGAGCGGCTCTGACACGCCAAAAAACATCAAACCAATACCCATGCCGGCAGCAAACAGCATGGAAAACCAACCGGCATAACTGAAATCCGGCGTTGCTTCAGTGCCACCCAGCCGCACTTTGCCCAGTGGTGACACGATCAGTGCAAAACACAGCAACACAAAAATATTGGCGGCGCTGATAAAAAACCAGTCCAGCCTGCTGGTCAGCCAGTCACGCATACCGCTGAACAACACAGCGGCCTGCACCTGAAAAATCAGAGTCAGCGCCACAAAAGCAATAATGGCAAGGCCGGAAATCAAAAATACCCGGTTGTGAATATCCAGGCCAAAGGGCCCTACTTTGACAACGATGTTGTCCTGCCCTACCTGGTAATCGGTGTCTATAGGGGTAACGTTGCCGTCGGGGATCATCGGATCCTTGTCGGTGCTCATTGTCATGTCCTTTTATTCTTAGAAATAGTAGCCGATATTGATATTGAAACGGCGTTCGGTATCAGGGCTGTCGCCGCTGGCGCTGCCACCGGCAAAGGGCTGGTTCTGTGCATGCACCAGATCGAAATAGGTAAAAAAGCCACCAGCCGCCACTGACATGCCGGTGACATTCATCATGGTGTCGCGGCTGCCGTCGGATTTGTCATATACCAGGCCATAATTGTTGTAAAACTGCAGGCCAGTAACCGGCCCCCACTCCAGGGGCAGGCTGTAGGCCAGATTGATCGTGGCCGATGTCGCCTCGGCAGCAATTGAGTCGTAGAAGGCATAAGCACCCACCGCCATGCGGTCGGCGCCCTGCACATCGTAGCGATACTGACTGTACTGCAGTTGCAGATTCCAATTGTCGTAGTGACTGTTACTGTGCAGCGCCCAGGCGTGATAATCACCGGCATCGGACTGGCCGTTATGTAACCCGCCAGTCAATGCTGATACGCCCAGCACCGTATTCAGATCACCCTGATTCAGCTGATAGGCAAAACGCCCACTGAGGGTGTTGTATTCTCCCAGTGGCTGCATCGGCTCGTCGTAAATACCTTCATTCGCGGTGCGCAAGCCGACAATATCGTATGAGTAGCGATCGGTACGGCTGTCAACAAAACCGTCAACGCCGCCGAGCTCGTCGTTCTTGAAAAAACCCAGATCCAGCTGCCAGTTGTCACTGAGCTGACGTTTGAACAGGACGCCAAGGTCATGGTCATCTTCGAGACCGAGATAGTAGTTGGTACTGAAAAAATAATTGTGGGAATTATACGCTTTGTTGCCGAACGGCACTTGTGCGATGCCCGCCTGCACCTGCCAGTTATCGGAAAACTGATAACCCACGTAGGCGTATTTGACGGCAGTCATGTAATCAAAAAAACGAATCTCGGCGTTGAGAAACACATCATTGATACTGCCGTTCAAATTGAAACGGAATATATCAAAGTCAAAGTCACCGCCACGATCTTCGTTGCCGTCGTTGTACGAGGTGTGACTGAAGTTGGTTCTGACGGCCCCGCCCACCTGGATGCCATCGGGACTGGCTTGCTGGGGGGGCTCGGCCTGATTGCCGGCCATCAGCAGAACCTGTTGCGTGGTCAATTCGGCCTGGGCCTCTTCCTGCTCCGCCAGTCGTGCCTCCAGCTCGGCGATCTGGGTCTTCAGCAATTGCAGCTGTTGCCGTATATCATCAGTGTCATCGGCAGGTTGAGCAAACGCTGCGGGTGTTGCCAGATATCCGGCGGCAGCGATCAGGGCAATTCTGCATTTGTTTTTCATAGACGGTCCTGTTTCTCTGGGCTTCCGTGCGTTCACATATCTGTGAGGTCACAATGTCTGCCAATAGATTAGGGGTCGGTTTAACGTTCACACACTACCGTGTGGACGAGCCAGCTGCAAGGGTAAAAACCTCCTTACATCATTTGCTTGACAACGTCGCAGTATTGCCAATCAAAGATGCTCGTGAAGTTCGCCCCCTCATACGCTATTGCTATATTTTCAGTCGCAGCGAATAGCAGAATAATTCGCAAATTCTGACGTCAGCCCGGCATTGTGTGTAGTTGTTAAGTTTCCATTTCCAGTCGGATGAGCGTTATACCTTCTGCGCTTTCCCAGCTCTGTTTCTCGATAAACCCGATTTTTTTGTATAGAGAAGTAGCCGGTGTGTTCAATTTGGCCGTGTGAACAATCACGGTCCTGTGAACCGCCAGTTGTAGTACATGACGGACCAATTTACTGGCGATGCCATGCCTGAATAATTCAGGCCTGACCACCAGGCTGGATATACTCAGACCATCTACATCCAACTCGTTATCGACTTCAACGATCCCTGCAATCTTGTGGTTTTGCAAACGGTAGCAATAAAAAACAGTGTCAGCATGCTGAATCGATTTCGCGGTTCTTGCGAGTGGCGGGAAGTTCCGCACAGCCAGCAGTTTTGCCTCAACTTTATATGATTCCTGGAAAATGGCCCATATAGACACAGCCGTCGCTGTATCTTTGTGATCGAGTAGTTCAATGGCGTTGTCGCTAACCACTACACCTCCCGATGCTCATTGACGTTTGCAAAAACAGTAAACAAATTTTTGTTCATTACCTGATGGTGTCAAGTGCACCTCAGGCTCTGACCCAAGCAATTGAAAAGGCTCGCCAAACTCAGAGTGAAGTGCGGATGTACTATACCGCATTACCGGAAGTCCGCTGCATTTTTCAGGGCCGTCCTCAGCAAATGTCGCGACTATGACCAAGCCCCCAGGCTTTAGCGCTCGAAGAACCTGTTGCACATACCTATGTCGTTCACTCTCTGAAGTCAAAAAATGAAAAACCGCTCTGTCGTGCCATACATCATAGCCATTGATCGGTAGCTCCACATCAAGAACATCAGCCTCCAGCCAACTTACTGACAATTTCTTCGCTCCTAACCTCTTCTTAGCTGTCTCCAGTGCAGCTGAGGAAAGATCCAGCACTGTGATTGCAGAGTATTCTTCCTCGACCAGGTCATCAACGAGGGTGGATGCGCCACCCCCTACATCAATAATACTCGCATCAATGGATACGCCGTGGACGCGTATAATTTTCAGCGATAGTTCGGCATGCTCTTGAAACCAGCTGACTTCATCGGAATCTTTGCTGGAGTAGACCTCTTCCCAGTGCTCTTTAGTTTGCATAAAATTTCCCGGACGACTTCTTTCCACTATTCATAGCGCTGGAGAATCTCAACTGACACAGCCTTGCTGGCCGGGCTTAGCTGATTGATATACACCTTGCTACACATAGATTATGCGCATATGAAAACCCCAATCCTGCTACACGTGTCCAATATCCCTACCTGCTGGGTATACAAAGTGATTTGCTGAGTGGACTAAGAACTATCGTCGACTTTGTGCTCTCTGGCCTGTAGCGCCTTTGATCGCCTAGGAGCCATCACGCCGGCCACGGGATCACTCTGTTTTTAAACATTCCAGCAACAATCCTGATGACGGCAGCGCGAGACAAAATGCGCGGCAGAAGAGAATTCAGGTAGTTCGTTCGCCCGTGAACATGATAACTCTTGCCTTTCACAAATGCATTCAGACCGGCTTCCGCCACTTCTTCCGGCGTGACGGAGGTCATTCCCGTCGTGTTCGTATTTGCTACCGCATTGAAGTTGGTGTCGGTAACGCCGGGGCATAGCGCCAAAAAACGAATGCCGCGCTCGCGATATTCTCCGTAGAGTGCTTCCGTGAAGCTAAGCACAAACGCCTTGGATGCTGAGTACACCGCTATGTATGGAGCCGGCTGAAAAGCGGCAGTTGAAGCTACATTGATCACACCGCCCTTACCTTTCGCAAGCATATCCGGAGTGTATAAATAGGTTAATTTGACCAGAGCATTGATGTTGAGCGATAGCATTTGGTCATAAGTGACCATGCTTTCGCCAAGGAAATGCGCCCACTTTCCAAAGCCAGCATTGTTAACAAGGACATCAACCGACAGCCCGCGAGCCTTTATCCTATCGAAAAGCTGTTGCGGCGCGTCCGGCAAGAAGAGATCCAATGGAAACACGTGAATCGAGATGCGGTATTGTTCTTCCAACTCATCTGCGATCCGGGTAAGTTTGTCCTCTGACCTGGCCACCAGGATCAAATTGGCGCCTCTCTTCGCCAAGCTGCGTGCAAACGCTTCACCTATGCCTGACGAGGCGCCGGTGATCAAAACGGAAGTGCCTTCAAAAACCTTTGAGCTCATGACTTATCCTCTTTATCCAATTATGGGGCCAGAAGCGTAAACCTTGCCCTTAAGGGGAGAGTCAAGCGAAAAGTTTAGAACATCATCAGTTGGTTTTTAGCCGAAATTACGTTTTAATTCGACCTCGAGGTCAGTCAAGCGCCGATCGAGCGACATGATCTCGTCCATGTCTTTGCGCAATTTTTCGCGTTTCTTGGCGATCAGTTCGTTGGCCATCTCCATGGGAAATTTATTGCTCTTGGCCTTAAGGGCTACAAGTTCTTTGAGCTCTGCAAGGCTAAATCCGACTGTTTGGGCGCGCCGAATCATCGTTATCAGAACCACATCACTGTCTGAGTACACACGGTACTTACCGTTGCGGCCGGGGATGGGAATGAGGCCAAGGGACTCATAAAGGCGTATTGCCTTTCGAGTTGCCCCGGTCAATTCAGCAAGCTTTCCTATATACATCATCTGCGCTATCCGGTTGTGTCGGTAGATGCCCAACGTTTGAGGTAACCGGACTGCCGAAGGCAGGTCCAGTTGACCGAAGTGTTTGGCCCAAACGTGCGGGCGAAACCACTGGACCTTTTCCTAGTTATGCTCCTGCCATTTTTGGGGAACATGGCTGGTTACGTCGGGTGTTGTCTAGCAAAACGTTTCTTATCCAACTGGAAGAATAGCCGTGCGGAGCCTCGTCTATGCCACTTTCCAAAATCGAGCGAGCAAATTCGCAGGCGATTAATTGAATAGAGTGGCCACCTACTAAGCTACGCACATCGAGTTGTACCCCAACATCATGTCGCCCAAAACGAGCCTTAGTTGCCGAAGTGCTGACGAAACGGGGATTCTCTAGGAACTCACCTCCATGGTATACGCGGTGGATGATTGGGTATGCATTGCGAACTTCGCCATCTAGGGCCAACTGTGACCAGTTCGTGATCGGGGAGGTATTAAAGGTAAAGACTTCAAGGATGTCCGGAGACATGTAGCCAGCCTGCTGTGCCAGCCCACCCCCAAGAGAATGACCTGTAGCATAAATTACTGGCTTTACGTCATACTCAATAAAGCTTTTTTTCAGCGCCTCTATAAGCGTCGGCAAATGCTGTCTCGCTGCAGCGTACTGTTCGGGCTCGAAGCCAAAAAAGGCAGCTATGTTTGATCTCCAGTCTCTGAACGTTTGTCCAGGACGGTTCTCAGTGCCGCGAAATGCGATGACGGCTTCCACGATCTTCCCGTCTCGTTCCAGTACATACGTTTCGTAGTAAAGGCCCGACTCATCGTCCCAACATGCATTGGCTGGAGTTGTTGAATTCCCCGGGGTTAAATCGTTGGCGGGGGGCTTGGGCACCCATCGCTTCCACCTCTCGTCGTGAGAGGCGGGCATGCCGTACTCTGGCGTAGGTGTATCGGCATCTGCCTTTACGTAGGCACACCCCTTGTCATCACGAATATCTCGACTAAGATCGCGGCGGTATACCGCCTCAGAAAGCAGTGCCATCAGTCCATACAGTTGCGCTGTCTCTTGTAATTTCGAATCTTTCTCTGCCTTGTACTCAGCAGAGTCGTTGCCCTTTTCACGGTACTGATGATCAGCACGCCATGTTGTTAGGGTACCGCAACCGGCCAAAGCCACGCTGGATAAGAGCCAGATAAGGACAAATATCCTATGCTTAATTTGATGTGAACACGAATACATTGTTAGCGCTCCCTCTTGATTCGCTAGCCATTAAAATTCTCGGTCAATTCGAGATGTCCTGACAGATTTGCACGTGCACCAATTCAGACCTGGAGTATAGGTTTTTATCCCTTACTGAACACAATCCGGCGAAACAGTATTCAAGAAATAGGCCACGTCAAATGATGGGATTGTGGCAAACGCGTAACTCCCAAACCCATTCCAGTGATCTTGCTCTAGATGCAACCATGATGTCACAGCAGAGGGAGCGGTTCTTAGATCAACAAAGTAATTTGGTTTTTCTTCCAAGGCAAACATAGCTTCCACCGCCTCTTCAGGCGGCGGAGCAAGTTCCCGTGACAAACGTTCTTCGGAGGGCATTGCACAGATATCAATCACGCCACTTTGCGCCAGACTGAGTATACTGATCCAGTCATCGCCGTATTTATCCCGAGCATACCGTCCAAATGGTGCTGCGCCGTCATCAGTACCCCCTGAAGTGAGGTACCATGGGCTCGATGTGATATGCGCCACCGATGCAAAGACAACCAAACGACTATTATCACCTAGCTGGTCCAGAATCCATTCTAAATTATCAAACATGATACGGTCGCGCATCTCCTGGGCTTCGATATTCCATTCGAATCCGTCGGACGATTCCCACTCTATAGGAATTTCACGAAACCATGCATCTGCCTGACTGGCGGCAACAGCTGCATGGGCACCCCACTCATAGTCATTTCTGTTGCTAGCCGAGATATACTGAAAACGGCGACGCTGAAAAAGTGATACTAATTCGGCTATTGAAGCCGTCAGCTCATTTCGCTCATCGTACGTTAGTGATCCGTAAGCGAAAATCTCGGCCAACACGGGCAGATAGGGCTCAAAGCGGGCACTAAACTTGACGGCGGATTCAGAATCCACCTTTTCCAGAAACTCAAGCGCTGTCCGAATCGCGGTGTCGGGGTTCCTAGCGGCCAGACTGTGATAGGGACTGCCGGACATGTCGATTCCGAAAAAACGAAGCTTGTTGGAATCTGTCGGGAGACTTTTATTGTATTGCCCCATCCAGTATATGAGCTCTTGGTTCTGCTGAAACTGATCAAATCCGTTTGAAATCCCTGACTCAAAAGGAAAATCAGGATCGCCAACGCTCCCAGTGACGTAATTATCTACTAGTTGACTTTCAACGACGCCGGACTCAATCGCTATCGCGTCAAATCCAAGTTCTTCAACTAAAAACTTGAATACACGATTTCGAAATAGCATCGGCTCTTTCGCTGCGTGGATGCTCTCACTAATTGCCACTATGCGCGCGTTCCCTACCATCTCTATCAGAGGGTAAAGGTCGTCAGTGTTGCCAGATAGGTCGTTTTGTGAAAGTTCTACGGCATACTGATTCAACCAAGCTGAAATATCTGACTTTTGAATATGTTGTTCCTGAGCATTAGAGTCTGTTCCGACAAGAATCAGAAGACTGGCGAGTATCACAGCCGAAAAGCTGAAGTGTTTGGGGCGATGTTTCGTGATCTGATCTAATCGATTCATGGCAATAATTACCTTGTGCTACCTAACGCCCTTGTTCTAGCGGGTGAAGTTCATGGTCGCTCAGGAACAGCTTGTTATGCGTAATCACTCGTCAATCTCCGAACCGACACGAACAAATTTATTGTCGATGTACTGTATTCGTTGCTCTTCAATATAATCGGTTCCGAATCGGTGTTTATAAATAATAGTGGCTTCGCCGTTTTTGTCTCTTGAAACGGTGAAAGAAGGATGTGCTGTCAATTCCCCCATGTAGAAGAATCCAGACTCTGACTGGCGAAACACATAGATTTGTTTGCTGGAGTTACCGGTGCCTCGAATTTCCAATAGCTCCAAGGTGCCATCTAAGTCCAGGTCCCGGTTATCCGTACCAGTTTCATCGCTGCACGAAGGTAGGCGACCCGTTACTGCCTTAAAGCATTGGTCGGCCCAGGCAGAGGGGCTATCTAAGCGCTCCATGGTGCCTTCAGCTGGACACTCAGGCGGAAACGTACCATCTCCTGCCTGCGCATTCAGCACAAATGCCATGACAGCGACTGTTTGAGCCAACTTACGCATAACGCCGCCAACACGCGCAGCTTTGTAGTGGAGGCAAAGCCGCAACGGAAAAGCTGTCACTGTGCTTGGCCTTGCTACACATTGACTGAGTACTTGAGGTCACGTGCCTCATCTCCGGTCATGCCCCTAAATCCCCAACAATGTGCGGGTTGCTCCTTAATTGTCACTTCAACATCCACAGGTGAGATGCCCACCACAGACTCAATCTTATTGAAAAGCTCCTTGATCAGAGCTTTTTTGGGTGTCGGGAGCGCGACCCTGCATCATGTTGACTTCAATGACAGTGTAGGCAGGGGTTCTACCACCGGGGTAATAAAAGTCCTCGGCATCCATCGGGATAAAGCGATGAGCCCGCTTGTCTTCCGGCATTCCGAGCACAGCCTGCATGCATTCGTGAATGACCTCTGAAAGCTGAGCCTTGACTGGGTTAAGGTGTTCTTTGATTCCATAAACAACTATCACGATGCCTCCAGCAATGTGTAACACTCGGTTCAGCAGATGCGCGTCTTATGCGCTTTCTGCTGGAACCGTTTGTTCGACATCTTGGTGTTTCCCATATTCGTGAAGCCTGACATTTTTTGTCGTGACAGCTCGAGTTGCGAAGTAGAGCAGCAGACCCAAGGGCCCAAAGACAAATGCGAGTGCAAGCGATGGAACGACCAAGAGATGATTAATTCGAAGTCGCAGGGAGTCACGAGCTATCCACGCTCCGACGAAAAGATCAAACACCAGGAAGTGTATCCAAGAAATTAAAGCTCCATAGGGAGTGCCCAAAAGCAAGGTAACCCCCTCTAGGGAACCGAACCCGGCACCCTCAGGCGATGCCGGTCGCAAGACCATGGCGAACCCATAGGCAATGCAAAGCAGGCCGGGTATCCAGATCGCATGTACTAGCCGGTCCGTCCACTTCCAATAAGGCGCAAAGACTAGTAACAGCCAGGCCGGCATCACCATTATTGTGCAGACTTCGTAAATGATTGTATCCATATGGGTTAATCCTTGCTGTCGAACGCCTGAGCTCAGGTGCGTTTGAGGCGCCTGCAGCGATTTATTATGTGTCATTTGCACTTATGGCAGGTCCACTATGCCAATGCATGGACTAATTTAGCTAGTTGTTTCTGCCGCTGAACATCCAGAGGAGCAAGCAATGACTCAGCTGCATCGTTCACTGCCATTTCGACCTCGTCAAGCACCCTCTTCCCTGACTTCGACAATGCGACCAAGCTAACCCTGGCGTCGCGCGAACTGGCAGTCTTCTCAACCAATCCGATCTTTTCCATGGGATTGAGGAGACGTGTTACCCCTGAGGCGGTTAGTCCGACCTTCTCCGCAAGATCGACCCGACGCATCGTTTGATTTGGGGCGATTCTGAGCTGCGACAGCACCAGAAATTCCGACACGCCAAGGCCATGAACGGAAAGTGAGCCACCGAGCTTCCGGTTCATTTTGCTATTTAGATTGATTATGCTCAGTACCAACTGAGCCTCCTTCGTTGGCTCCACGCCCCTCTCCTTGCGAATTCAGTGAGGGTGCAAGTATGTTGCCATATGCTTGATATGTCAAGGAGTGCACAAGCGAGTACGTGCGCCGCACCAGATCGGGGATGACACATAACGCCGCCGTAAGCGGCGGCAACATAGTTGCCGTCCGAGCCCGAAGGGCGACTTGACGGCTTTGTTATGTGCATTACCTGCTGTCTCACTTGACAAATACACCATATATGGTGTATTTACTATTCCCTAACGCTATATATGGGGTGGGCTGTCATGGATCACGCACAAATACAAGCTAGGGTAAAAGAGCTACACAAGGAGCTCTGGGAATCCAAGGAGCTACTCTGGCCAGACCGATCAGTACAACCAATACAGATGCTTGAACCATGGGCTGCGGCGCGAATCCTGGGTGTACAGTATGACCAGATGCCGACTTTGGGCAATTCGCGCTTTACCAAATATAGGGTGGCCGGTGCTCTGGACCGACAAGCAAATAAAATTGCTGTTTCTACTGAGTTTGCCCCTACCACTGTTCGATTTACTGGCGCCCACGAAATAGGCCATTGGGAGCTTCATTCTGACCATGTCATGCACCGAGATAGGCCGGTGAAAGGACTGACCCTAGAGCCGCGGCCTGCTCAGGAACGGGAAGCCGACTACTTTGCCGCTTGCTTTCTTATGCCTGCCCAACTGCTGGCAAACTACTTCTCTCAGTTTTTTCAAACATCAATTCCGTTGTCAATCGAAGATACCGTTGCATTCCATCTGGACCCTAACGACTATCAATCTTTAACTCTAGCTGATAGTGGTTCTCTTGTTCGAGAGCTTGCGGTTGCTCGTTGCCGATCCTTCGGTGGCAATCATTTCAATTCACTTGCGCAGATATTTCGAGTTTCAGATCTTGCAATGGCTCTCCGCCTAAAGGAGCTGGGATTTATCCGCTGGCCGTAATTCTGAGCCATTGGGGCACATAACGCCTTGCTCACCTGTGTAGCAAGTTGGCATGTATTTTTGTTCCGCAAAAATCGTGACAGCGTGCAGAGTCCGGTGCAGCAACTTGTTAAGTTTTAAATGACGGCCAAACATCATGTTTTTTGAAATACCAAATCATTAGAGGCAATTCAATTGCTAAGTACGTCAGAAAGGTAAACCAAAACCAATTTACGGAGAATAGAATTAGGCTAAATTGCTCACCTGTCCCCCAGAAAATACTGCCTGCAATGATCAGTACTATTCCCGTCGCTGCTATATCATTATTCGCGATCTTCATCCCATCAGCACCACAAAATTTTGGATAGACTACAAAGTATGCTGCAGAGATTACAAAGATATTCAAAGCAATTATCATTATTTCTGGATTATTCATACTATACCATTTCCTGGATTTAACGCCCTTCATCAGCGGTGCAAACGCAGGTTGCATCCGGCGCCGAAAGCGCGTACTGCATGAGATTGTTAGGGCAAAATCTGAGGGATTCGTACAGCATATTCTGTTGGTGATACTTCCATCTTATATACCCTAAATGCATGCCTATCTTTTCCCAGTTGCTGCTTTACTTTTTTTAAGCTTGCGGAACATCGAACACCCAACATTATTTCCTTTAACGACAAGTCCTCGTTAAATGGAACAAAGATTAGTCGATCATCCATTACCCTCTCAGCAAAGGGGACTATCATTCTTACTTCTTGCTCGTATCTCCAGTGTACGTGCTTTCTTGAGAGCATGTACTGAACATACTCGTGCCCTTTTAGAGTCAGGGAGTTTTTGAATTCTTTTCCTGATGTGCGACAGTTTGCGTATTCCACTTCGAACACTTTTTCCACGGGGACATCAAACCCAAGGCAAATACCGCGATGAGAGTCACCATAGTGTGCCCATTGGACTGGATCCGTATAGTTCTGACTGAAGCAAATTATTCCCAGCTCCCTATTTGTACGGTTTAGCCGCCCTTTTAGCACAGTCCGAGTGCCGTAATTGTCGGTATCGATGTGATAGTACTCAAAAGGGTCGTTCAGTGACTTTAATCTTGAGACTTTAAGCCGTCTGGTGGCGATTGCCTCCAGACCGTACTGCTCATTTAGAAAATGATAAACCCTCACGATACTCTCTTTATTTGCCTAACGCCCTTTTTTTGGCGCCAAAGTATGATGGCGTGGCTTTTGCGAAAGCAAAAGGCGTGACAGCATTCTTTGGTCGTTCAAAAACAGATTTTTATGTTGCGAACTATAAAAAAACTTTCTTAACAATTCACTGATCGCGCTCTATTCTGGTTTTACCTACCAATTCGTCAAAATTGTAATGCTTCGAGTACTGCTTTGCACCCAACCCCATAGAGATTATCCATCGCATTGCTATGAGAATCCCGAACATAAACTGGCCTATGAGTTCCCCGAGAACCTGCTGAAGAGAAGAGGAAAAAATCATGCAACTCCAGATTGACAACATTGCCACTACAATCCATGAGCTTATTCGTATTATCGGAGATGCCCATGCTCTCGCGACTCCATATGGCTCCTTAGCTTCGATAAGCCCATTGTACTGACGCCATGCTCCAAGAAGAATCGAAACCAAGAAAAGGAAAAGTGCAATGAACATGAATTTACCTCAAGCAACATAACGCCCAGTTCAGCCGCAGCTGGCACGGAGCGAATTTTGTGTTAGTGTTTGAGCGACAGCGAGTAACACAAAATCCGTGTAGTACCAGATGTCGCATTGCAACTGATTGTTATGTTTCAGTCTATCGGATATAACTCGAAATCTACGAACTCTTCCCACTTTTTAAACCATTCGTAGAATAGACTCTCATCATTAGATTCCATCAGCTGAAAACAAACGTTTTGTTCCGAGTTCACCCATGAGTTCAAGTAGTACAAACCGTCTGGAAACATCCGGCCATTTGCGTTGTAGATTTCATAGTTCTTCTCCATCAACCCTGGTTTAAATTTTTCGACTACCATATATTTTTTCAAACTCTTCCCCTAAATCGGTATTATTACGACTTTCTAGGTAGAACATATCTGACGATAGCGCTAGCGCCTTTCCCAGACGTTGGGTGGGAAATTATCGAATCACCAGTACCCAGAGCATTATACATAGCGTTGCAACAAGCAGGCATACGATGATCCGAATCATTGTAGCCACCGACACGTTTATGTAGATTTCCAGACCTGACTTCAATTGCAACCAAACCGAGCGACTCAGCCCGATCGAAGATATCGATTAATGAACTTCGAAAATCGTCAGTTTTTGAGATTCATACGATGTGCTCCAATGCGCGATTGAAACATAACGCCCGCTTCAGCTGCGCCGACGCCGGAACGTTTTTGTGTTAGTGTTTGAGCGCAGCGAGTAACACAAAAACGTGCAGGTTTTGGCGTCAGTCTGCAAGCGCTTGTTATGGCTATTTGGTGAGAAGCGCAACGAAGTAGCCGATCACTCCCGCGCCAACTAACTTGGACCAGTCGTAGCCAACTTCAATGAGTTTTCGTCTTAGTTTTCTCTGGTTTCGAATATCTAAGAGTAGAAGCCAGTAGAACATAATAACACTGAAACTTAAGGAGTCTGCTCTTGTGCCCCACGCGCTTGTGAAACGAGCATAGAACATAAATTTCTTAACTGACTTCCGAAGCACCTTTTCAGACACCTTTTCAGGTCTCATAGGCGGATAGAGCATAATGTAATCATCAGACCATTCATGTCTTTGCGATTCGTATGGAGATACCATGAAAGATATCTTCCCGTCCTGTCCAAACGATGCAACTAAGCAGCATCCTTTTTCAAAGAAGGCTTCTTTAATTTCTAGTTCACGCGTTTCAGGATTTCGTTCTCTAACGAATACTCCAGTTTTGTTTACGCCTGCGCTCAGCTGTATTGTTTCTTCATTCAGATCAATATCATTGATCGAAGATCCTAGTCTGAAAAAATATTCTACTTCTTTTGCGGTTTTGCAAACCTGCTGGAAATACGAGTGAATCATCTGCTTTGTGGAACTTCCCCACAGTTCGCGATCATTCAATAGCTCTTGCCGATTGATATCGAGCTTGGTTTTTTCTTTTTTTATGAAGGTTAAGTTAGTCATTTAGTTAGCCATAACGCCTACCACACCAGAAAATTAGGAGCGTAGCGAGTAATTTTTCTAAGTGCTGGTATTTGTTATGTTTACCGAATTCATATATATGAATTTTCTTGTTTAAGAACGTAAGCTCCTTAAGGAATCAAATAGAGCAGTGTATGAGTGCTCTCTCTCCTCATTCGTTTTTGGCGAAAACTCAGTAATTTCTAGACCTATCAATATTCCATGCGCTTTTACGGATGTCATTATTGCATGAATATGTTGTCTAAATAATCCATCCGCTACAGCGTATTCAGCAACAACTTCTGAAGGTTCAAACACATCCACATCAATATGAACAAATACAGGTTTATCTTTAATTAACCTCTCAAGTTCAGATAGGTCTTGTTCGATTTGTTGCTTTGATAGCAGTAGAACTTTATTTTCTTCGAAAAATTCGTCTTCACAACTATCAAAATCTCGACCGCCAATATGAATAAATTGCTCTGTCTTCACACCAGAACCAAAACCACTATTCCACACCCCCATAGCAGCAGTAATTGGCATACCACCCAAATACCCTGAAACACTCGTCGTAGGAGTTGTTACATCACCATGAGCATCAAAATATATCACTACACATTCAGGAAATTTATTCATGACCTGAGGTAACGTAGCAATTGCGGTCGCGCAACGTGGAGTAATTAAAATAGGTTTAAACCCTTCATCAAACGCGAATTCTATTAATGATGAAGCCTTAGTGAGTATATCGTTAGATTCGGCCAATGCCTTATCCCAATTCAGGTCAGCTACAAATTGAGGTTCACCATGATACTCAACCTCAATATTGAGGTATTCGCTCAAAGTTTTAGCGAACGCATGGCAGACCTCCATTCCGTATGAAGTCCTGTCTCCTGAAAAACCATTTATACTTATGCATTTAAAATTCTTATCCAAAATACTTTCCTGAAAATATTCCACAATTTCACCAAGAAACATAACGCGTTTAATAATAGGCTCAGCGAAAAGCGCCGAGTCCTTAATTGATTTATTAGTTATGTTCTGGCTAATGCCTCAATATTTTTCTAGCCATTACCGCAACAAATACAGCAATCAGTGCTGCTCCCAATAGAGCTTCGAATGTGCTTATGAGTCTCATTACCCATTGCGATTCCATATAATGCAAATCCCCATATCCCAATGTAGCAAATGTTGTAAAGGAGTAATACAAACTAGTTGCAAAGCTGCTATCAGGCCCTGGATTGCCGCTAAAATAGTAAAATAGTGCGAACAATACAGCAGTAAGGATGCCAATAGTCAGGACCCTTCCAGGCTTAACTCCATACCCAGCGAAGATGAACCACAGCCAATCAGTTAACCAAATTCTTAGGGTTGAGAGGCGGAAATCAGTTTTGAGTGTATTCCAAAGCTTCGCTTTTCGATTTTCACTTCGCTCAAAATAGAGATATTCATCCGCTAAGGGCCAGATTTCAGCTTTCTCGTATGCGATCCGAATAGATTTCAAAATGTCGGGAACTTGTTCAAGAGGCATCGTTCGAGTTGACCACTTGCGATTCAAGGACTTGTCGAAGGATGTAGCGTAGTTCACCGTCAGGTTCTTAAGGGTGGCCAACTCAAAATATGCGCCTTCTAAGGTAGAGCCAGCGAAGTCAGTATCCTCCAAGTATGTTTGAGTAAAGCAAACATTGGTCAAATCACAGTCAATGAACCTTGTCTCATAACCCCCACTCATAGCGATGCAAGTATCTTTCAAATTACATTTTTCGAATGTGGCTGCGGTTAAGCTAGTTTGTTCGAGATTTGCTCCTTCGAAGTTACAGTTGTGAAATCTGGCGTAGTTGAGTGACTTTTTTGCAAACGTCGTCTTTCCAGAAAAATCTTCACTGTATAAATGTATCCCTCTTAGGTCATCTTGAGTAAGAACCCAAAACCTTCCTTCTTCCATAGCATCTTTTGGATATATGGGGTGGCCATAAGGGTCTTGGTTCTCAGGATGGCCGAGCACATATCCATCTAGGACGCCTCGAGCATCTCCACCTGTTTTTAAAGAATCAACGACAGATTGCAGTACTTTCTGTCCGAGTTCGGTTTCCCAACGATTATTGAGAAATCGTTGAGTAATTAGATCGAATTCGAAACCATCCCTATTCATTGCACTGACTCAAAAAATTCGAGGACCATAACGCCCTGCTCGTGCGCCGGTTTGGAGCCGCGAAGCGGCGGAAAATCGGTCGCCGTGCAGCCGATTGTTATGCATTTAATGCTTCCTTAAGCTCAGAGGAAGGTGCTACGTAGCAGCCACATGCTTCCTCAACAAGTATTACGCTATGCTCGATAAACAATGGAACGAGCGGAATTACACGTTTATAGAATGGCTGTAGATCCCAAAGCTTCTGGTTCAGTTTCCATCTAGGTAGTGCCGCAAGCTCTTTTGATACAACACCTCCATGCTTCACTGAGTTCGCAACGAGCCGAAGTTCATTTATGCAGTGAAAATGAATTGCACCTTCAAGCTGAATTGAGTTCTTCCTGAAAAGGGCCTTCAGTTTTGAAAACTTGTAAAGCTCCCTTTCGTTTGATACATCGAATGCTAATTTGGCCAGTCTCACGAGATGTTGCTCAATGGCCTTATGGGCAGCCAATACAAGAAGTTCATGGAGCAAAGTAATCGCCTCATTGGCCTCGTCTACAGCAAATGATTCAAAAAAGACATTCCAGGAATCGTCACCTTCCTCCTCTGCAATTCTTCTGGTTCTCTCCTGAGCTGAGTTTCGGATTTCTACCAGCGCATCAAGTGCACTTGTTTCAAGCTTAGACACGGCCGCTCGCCTATACGTGCCAAGCCTCCTAAGTCGGGCGCACCTTGTGTCTTCCTTAAATATGCTCATGCTTCGAGCTCATGCATAACGCCTCAAACACCGGCGCAGCTTCGCTGCGTCCGAGTGCTTTGATTTGTTATGGCTGACCTATCCACATTATGTATTCTTGGGGCATGTACTCCGCCCCTAGCTTATGGCTTGTTTCAACCGCATGGAAAGAGTCTCTGATTTCTAAAGGGATTTCTTCACCATTCGGATTTGGGATAATTACTTTGAAAGGAAACTGATCTGCAGCCCCATAGTCTAATGCGTTTTTCTTTCCATCGATAAGTGGTCGCTCAGCTGCAGCCTCGACAAATATGTGTAGTTGCCGAATCACGATAACTGCATCGATATTTTTAAAGATTAGAGCCTTTCCTTCTTTATCTTTAGCGAAGCTGTTAGCCGTAAACAAGCCGGAATGTTCTGAGATGATTGATGTAATAGGCTCATAAATATGGTCATCCCATACTATGACTAATATCCCGTAAAAGCTTTCGAATTCCTTTTTGAATCCTGCGAATTTCTCATCGGCGCTAATGAGGAAGTCCTTTACAGGGTTATCTCTCGGGAGGGTTACATTATCCTTTCCTCCCGCTTGCTCTATCATCTGGCCTGCAATAGGCATTCTTCCTGGAAGCTGAACAGCTCGTGTAGCTCTTTGCTCTACGTGCTCTCTCAGCTTTGGTGATTTAACTTCAACACCCACAACATAATTGTCAGTTTTTATTGTTATTTCCGGATTCTTCTTCGAATTACCGATAGAAGGCTCATCTTCAAACTCAGCATCTGGATATTGGCTAGCTAGATGGCTCACGACCAACAACTCAGCAAGTATTTGCTTGAGTTGGTCATAGTGGGGTAAGTATCGATTTCGGCCATTAATTGAAGCTATATGGTCAATCATTCGCTTCGAGTATCCAGGAATTTTGCTTTCAACTACCATGCAAGAATCAATAATTGATTTTGCAAACGGATGCTCTCGCCCTACATTCAGAAAATTAAAATGGTATTCGTACCAGTGCCAAGAACCAAATATCGAGGAATTTCTAATATATTCTTTGAGTTCTTCTCGAGTCATTTGTCGCTTATTCCTTGGGGACCATAACGCTCGCCTCAAGTGCGCGCTTGCGCGCCACTTTGAAGGCGCTTGTTAGCTGTGAACTGATACATGTACTAATGGCTTAAAGCCCACCTTATACATTTGAACGATAGTTTTCGGTGTCATGACTTGCACAAACTGATTATTAGAGGGTAACTGTTGCGCTACAGAATAACCATGATGCGACCATTTATGAAGGTGTCCACCCCAGACTAGATAGGCTTCATCTTCCAATGCAATTAAAGCCCCCTCTGTGACGTCACTGAATTTTGCATTGAACAAGATTTTTTCTCGGCTTCGGCTGGCTCGTTCCAAATGAAGGCGTTTATCTATTTCCTGGGAAGAAGCCGAAGCCGCATCGGTCTCGGACAAGCCGATGGCAATACCCCAAAAACGCTTAAATTCTTTATACCGTTGCCGCCTGCAATGGGCACAAGGCCGATGCCCCGCTGCAAGCGCCGTAGCCTCATCCAAGAAAAATAGTTCAGAGTAACTATTTGGTCCGAACAACTCGCGCTTTATCCCTTTGAAGCTGAGGTCACAAGTTACCCAATTTTTGTGCGCCCAAGGCTTAATAACATTTTTGTCATCATCATGCAGGATTCCTCTGTTTCCAAGAAACTCACCTCTCGCTTTAACAGCAACCAAATTCCCCCAGGGATCTATTCTATTTTGTAGAGGCACTCTCGCTTCTCCTACAGCTAACGCCCCAGATCAGGCGCCAAAGAATTTTGGCTTGGCTTTTGCGTGAGCAAAAGGCATGACAAAGTTCTTTGGTCACTCTGGATCGATTTGTTAGGGCTGAACCTTCGCAACCTTATAATCATATAATCGGCCCGCGCTGAATGAAGTTTGAAGGCATCTTGAGACCATTCGCTTCGAGAATAGCTTTTAGAGCGGCTCGCGGGGTTTGACGCCAGATCCAATACGCTTGCTCAAGACGGATTCCCGGAAATGTAAGTTCCTCCTCGATTCCTTGAAAGCGCTTACAGGTATTCAGATACTGATCACTCAAATGGTAGTACTTGTCGCATAATATTCCTCGATCCGAAGCATCCGAGGCGAGGTAACCAAGGAGATCAATCATTCTCTCGATGTTTTCCCCACCTTCCGCATCCATTGGTTTTCCAAGATCAGGTTTTCCATTGTAAGCCATATGCATTTCTGCATGGCAGGGCTGGCAGAGTGTAATTCCATTTCCGATCTCATACTTTGCAGCTATTAGGAAGCTCTTGCGAAGAATATGATGTGCTGCCACTTGTTTCGGACTGTCGCATACAACGCAGCTATAGAGATCGCGTGCCCGAATGAATTGACTCCAAAGCCGATGACAATACCCTGGACTCCGCCGGCCGCTTGAGACAGCAGTTTCTAGTCGAATCAACGCTTCGTCTAACTTGGGTATCTCCATATTGGATTCCACTATACGCTCGACGTATAGAGCCCTAACAGCCCATTTCTGAGGCCTTCGGCCTCATAATAATTCTTAGGGGGCGGCCATATAAGCCCTGGCTTTTAAATTGACCAACAACCAACCCACTGATTCTAGAATATAAAAGTACCATTTTACCCAGCCCCAGAACTATGAGGCCCCTGGCTCAACAATTCAGCATTTTTGCATACTACGGCATTTTGTACTAAAAAAAACACAACAACAGTGCGAAAGGAGTCGCCGGTATGCCCTAGTACAATTTCCCATTTTTTGAATCAATCTACCGCTACATGATCACACGTAGCTATAGCAAGCGGACGATTTCAACCTATATCTATTGGATCAGGTAATTCATCAGGTTTCATGAAAAACGGCATCCACTTGACCTGGGCAATGGCCAGATCGAGCAATTTTTGAGCTTTCTTGCTGCAGACACGCTACCGCCCTACGGGTGCAATCGCATCAGTGCGCAACCTGGGTTTTAACGACGGTTAAGGTGAGAGCTGATGCCAATATCAGCAGATTCCAGGACGGTGCACAACTAGCCATTGGGCTAATATGGGGTAAATTACGGCGAAGTGAAAGCCTGGAGGGCATTGGGACTTGCAGATTGCGCATCCAGGCCAATCAGATTAGCGGTCGAAGCCACCGGGAGAGTTCTCTCGGCAGAACTCTTCTCGCGTTTTCTCTGATCCATCAGGGTGGAAAAATGTATCTAGCGCGTTATATCGCACATAGATCTCTCTGCCGCTATTTTCCATACAAGTGACCCTGTATGAGTCGCTGCCTGATATGGCGGCATACCTTGGTGCCTGCCTGATGTCGCCTGAGGACCCGCAGGCGGTCAGCAGCATTGTCAGTAGTATGGGGGCAGCATATTTCACGCGACCTTCCGTTTTGTTGGTCATAAATCCTCCATAGTGGGGAAAATCCCCCTGTCGACTTTATATCATCTTTTGTTGACTGTGGCGAAGGGGGTGGGGTTTGGTTGGACGGGAGTGGAACGGGACAGTGGATGATTAGGCTGGCATGATTGATTCGCAATCCGCATGGGCGGATTACTCACCCCTGCGGGGCGCCCTGGCGGGCGTCTAAAAAGCTTCGCTTTTTATCGAACATGGGCAGTTCTTTCGTAGCCGGAATACAACACACGGGCAATCAAAAAAGGGGACTGAGCTAAAGCTCAGTCCCCTTTTTTGATTGCTGTATGGTGCACCCGGCATGATTCGAACATGCGACCCCCTGATTCGTAGTCAGGTACTCTATCCAGCTGAGCTACGGGTGCGAAAGAGGTGCGTATTATATATAAATAGGAGAATTTTCAAAGTCCTTTTTGCCCTGTGTGCACTATTTTTTCGTGGTTTTCCTGTTGTGTGGTGGCCGTGGTAAGATCGGGGGTCAAAATTCATTGCTGTCGAGTCAGGAATACCCCTATGAAAACAACACACATAATCAGTGCTCTGGCGCTTGGCGGCCTGCTGGCTGCGGCGACACCGGCGTTTGCGGACTATGCCACGGGCATTTCTGCGTATGATGCGGGTGATTATGAGCAGGCGCTGCTGGCGTTTGAAGTGGATGCCAATAATGGCCATGCGCGGGCGCAGGAGCGTCTGGGCAATATGTATCGCACTGGTCAGGGCACGCGGCCGGATCCGGTGCTGGCGATCAAGTGGCTGACGCTGGCGTATACCAACGGCCTGCGTTCTACCCTGCCGACGCTGGAGACGCTGCGTGAGGGCATTACGGAGGCGCAGCTGGTGGAAGGTGAGCAGATGGCGCTGAGCTGGCTTGAAGATGCCAACCGTATCGTGTTTGCCGATGATGATACCGATGCGCTGTATGACGCGCAGGGTTTCTGAGTTTGCTTGAATCCTGGCTGCCCAGGCGCCTGATGCTGGGCGCGGTGTTTGGTGTGCTGACATCGTTGTCGCTGGCGGACGAGTCGCTGCAGAGCCTTGTCGCAGACGCCGAGGCGGGCAATGCGGAGGCACAATTCACGCTGGGCAATCGTTACCTGAGTGGTGATGGCGTCAGCCAGGACAATTTTGAGGCACTACGCTGGCTTACCCTGGCAGCGGAAAGCGATAACGCCAATGCCCAGTACAACATTGCCGTGATGTACCTGAACGGCTTGGGCGTGGTCAAAGATCAGGCACAGGCGGTGGCATGGTTTGTACGCGCTGCTGAAAATGGCGATACGCCCTCGCAATATACCCTGGCGGTGCTGCTGTTTAATGGCCAGCTTGGGGTGCCACGCAATGTGCCGCAGGCTTATAAGTGGTTTACGCTGGCCGGTGCGGCCGGTCACCAGGAAGCTGCCGCCAATGCGGTGCTGGTGCAGGAGCTGCTGCCAGCCAATGAAGTTGAAGCCATGCAGGCTGAAGCGCGTGCGTGGATCGAGTCGTTCAACCAGCGTGATACGCAATCCAGGACGGGCGCGGCGTCCGGCCCGGATTCCAACCCTGACGAGACACCATGACCTGTACCCGAATGATGGCCCGTTTACCGGCTGCGGGGCTGTTGCTGACCCTGCTGCTCATTGTTGCCCTGCCCGTTCAGGCGCAGATCACCATTGTTGATGAAGACACGGAGCTGCCGGATTACACCTCCTATGAAGTGGGACTGGATGCCCTGCAGGCGGGGGATTTTGACACGGCGCTGCGGGAGTTCACGCAGTCGGCTGAGGAAGGGCTGCATCTGGCGCAGTATAACCTGGGGGTAATGTATTACACCGGTCAGGGCGTGCCACAGAGTTACGAAACGGCGTACCACTGGTTGTCTCAATCGGCTGAGCAGGGACACCTGAATTCGATGTTTAATCTGGCTACCCTGTACTACAACGGTCAGGGCGTGAATTCATCGTTGATGAGCATGTGGCCACTGTCATTGATCAGTCGACGGCAGAATTTACAACAGGCCGCGGCCTGGTATCTGGAAGCGGCCGAGTACGAACATGCCGGTGCGCAGTACAACCTGGCAACAATGTATGAAGCGGGCGAAGGCGTCGAGGAAGATCTGGTCAAGGCCTACAGGTGGGCGCGTCTGGCGCGTGATAATGAGGCCAGCGGGGCTGAGGCGCTGGTGAACCGGGTACAGGCGGCGATGAGCCCGGCGCAACTGGATCAGGCGCAGCGTGAATATGCGGAATGGGTCCTGCAGTACCGTAGCTGACGCCCTACGCGGCGGACGCGGCGATGTTTTTGATGCGGGCCACCATGGCCTGCAGGCCACTGCCACGGGTCGGGCTCAGGTGGCTCATCAGATCCAGCTCGTTGAAATAAGCTTCGATGTCAAAATCCAGCACCTGTTGCGGCGTTTTGCTGTTGTAGGCGGCGAGCACCACGCCAAGTAATCCCTTCACAATGAATGCATCACTGTCGACCTTAAAGTAGAGGTGGCCATCGCGTTGTTCGCTGTTCAGCCACACTTTGCTCTGGCAGCCGCGAATGATGTTCTCGTCGACATGCTCGCTGTCGGGCAGCGGCGGCAGCTCTTTGCCCAGGTCGATGATGTATTTGTAGCGGTCATCCCAGCTGTCAAAAAACGCCAGCGTATCAATGATGTCGTCGGTGGT
>NZ_JBBDNQ010000005.1:0-1358 GCF_040877505.1 Pseudohongiella sp. | reverse complement strand
CACTTGATGTTAGACTCTCTCAATAAAGTGGGGCGAGATAGAGGTTGCCATGAAATATCCACCAGAGCGCCGCGAGGCCATTATGCGGAAATTGCTGCCACCGAATAACCGGCCTATAGCGGAGTTAGCCCAGGAAGAAGGCATCTCCGATGCCACCCTCTACAAGTGGCGGAAAGAGGCCCGCGAGGCTGGGCAGCTGTTGCCAGACCATGGCTCTGATCCCGAAGGCTGGAGCTCAAGAGACAAGTTCAATGCCGTGCTTGAGACGGCGGCGCTCAGTGAGGCCGAGCTAGGAGAATATTGTCGAAAACGCGGCCTCTACCCTGAACACATTCGCCGCTGGCGCCAGAGTTGCGAGACCGCCAATGAGCGCGATGAAGCCTTTGAAAAACGCAGTCGTGAAGCGGTCAAGCAAGAGAAAAAACGCAACCGTGAACTCGAACGCGAACTTAAGCGCAAAGACGCAGCCCTGGCCGAAACCGCAGCGTTACTGACACTGCGAAAAAAGGCCCGGGCGATCTGGGGGGACGAGGACGACTGACCAGCACCCTGGATCGCCAGCGAGCTACGCAGCTGGTCGACGAGGCGTGGGCCGATGGGGCTCGCCTTAAAAGCGCCTGTGCCGAACTGGGCATAGGCACAAATACCTATCGCCGCTGGAAACAAGGTGGTGAGGATAAGCGACCCCATGCGCCCAAACGTACACCGCCCCATGCACTGACAGCCCTGGAGAAAGCGATGATCCTGGCCGTATGTCACGAGTCCGACTATGCCAGCTTACCACCGACACAGATCGTACCGATCTTGATGGATGAATATGATTGGTACCTGGCCTCTGAGTCCTCATTCTACCGGGTGCTGGCCGAGAATAATGAACATCATCGCCGGGGCTCACGCCAGAGCGGTCGTGTCGGGCCGCCACGACGACACGAAGCGACGGCACCAAACCAGGTCTGGTGCTGGGATGTGAGCCACCTGAAATCAACGGTTCGAGGGCGGTTCTTTTATCTGTACTTCATCCTGGATGTGTACAGCCGCAAGATCGTTGGCGCCGAAGTGTTCGAGGAAGAAAACTCAGCCAACAGCGCCATTGTGTTGCGTAAAGCGCTTTTGCGAGAGGGCTGTGTGAATAACCCACCCGTGGTGCACTCGGACAACGGCAGCGCGCTAAAAGGCGGTACGCTACCGGCGACGCTTGAAAAGCTGGGTGTCACACCTTCCTATAGTCGGCCCCGTGTATCCAATGACAACGCCTACATCGAGTCCCTGTTCGGTACCGCCAAACAACGACCGGAGTATCCGCCAGAAGGCTTTGACAGCCTCGAAGACGCACAGCAGTGGTCTTTGGTGTTCAGCAC
>NZ_JBBDNQ010000004.1:0-1397 GCF_040877505.1 Pseudohongiella sp. | reverse complement strand
TCATTCAGAGGAATCTGAATTAGAAAGCGTAGGCAGCAGACAGCTTCAGAGTATGAACTTCAGCTGCGTCTGCGTTGACATCACCCTGCATGTCCCAGTCGGCAGCATACTTCACACCATTGTCTTGGGTGTAGCTAACACCTGCTTCAAGCAAGGGATCATAGGCATTGTCACCATCCAGGTTACCCAGTGTAACTTCACCATAGGCTCCCAGCTTGTCCTGCTTGTAAGACACATTGAACAACGCTTGGTCACCACCGTCAGCAGCGGTATTTTTGTACTCGCCTTTGAAAGTCAGCACATCAACTGTGTAGGTAGAACCCACCAGCAACAACATGCTGTCGGTGTCGTTGCCTGCATCCAGATCCTGACCCTTCAGGTAAACAGTCAGGGCATCGACCGGAGTTGAAGACAGCTCGAAACCGTACTCAGAGAAGCTTTCTTTCTCGCCAGTACCAACTTGTGTAGCGTCGGCAGGTGCTGTGTAGGTGTTAAAACCAGCCTTTGCAGTCACAATGTCGCTGGTATAAGTAACACCGGCACCCATGTAGGTGTAGGCATCTGCACCATCAGGCGCTACATCCGAACCGCGGAACTGAGCATCGACAACATAAGCGATAGCACCAGATTCACCGGCATAGGCAGCAGACACGCCGTAATCGGGATCAGTAGTGGTAGCGTCGCCATCAATGCCATTGGCATCGTTCTGACCTTCGATCTGAACCTGAAGACCATTCATGGTGTAACGCAAGCCAGCACCAATCGCAGCACCGTCGTCCAGCTCTAGATCGTTATCATCACCATCGTTGTCGGGATCAAAGCCAGTAGGAACGCTAGTGGAATCACCCATGTCATAAGCATAATCATCGGTAGTCAACAAGCTGCCAACCTGACCAAAGGAGATCGGGCCATCAGTCACGATCAGGTCTTTAACCTGAACACTAACGCCAGCTTCGGCATCAGAACCATTTTCGTTTGCCGTGTTGTCATCGTTAGCAACGATTCGAACAGTACCGGAGAAAGGACCGTGAACAACCTTGGTGTCCAACTGCAGACCCCAGGCTTCGCCCGCCTTTCCTGAATCGAAGTCATCGCCTTCGTCCAGATCAACATCGTTGGTATCAGCAACCAGATCCATCATGTACATGACTTCCATAGAGCCAGTAGCGCTCATGGAAAATTCGGTGTTACCACCTTCGTGAGCAGCAGCGTTTGCCTGCGCAGAAATAGCCAGAGCCAATGCGGATACCGCAACGCCGGAAGCAATTTTAATCGCTTTCATTCAAAATTCCCCTTTTTATTTCAACTGGTTTGGTGACCAGACTTCTCGATAAGCCATCGCTGTTTCAGTGTCGGTACGCTACCGATTGGGTAACCAATAACGAATCACAACACTT
>NZ_JBBDNQ010000003.1:0-39673 GCF_040877505.1 Pseudohongiella sp. | reverse complement strand
CAACAGCCAGGGAATGCTCACGGAAAGAGCGACTGCATGCGCTATCGTTGACTCAAACACGAACAGCAGAGCCGCCTATGTCGTTGTCCAAACTGGAAAAAACTACCATCGGAAAGCTTCGGGCGACCTTGTCTGCAGTGCGTCGCAGACGTCGAATGCTCAGCATGCTGCATCAAACCAGTCTGATGCTCACTGGCTTGGCAGTGATGGTGTTGACACTCAGTATTGTAAGCCTGTGGCTGCCTCCCTCCCTGATTTTGCAAACCCTGCTTTTTATCTTCTTTGGCATAATGGTTGCGGTCCTGCTCTGGCGCTATGTGGCGGCCTTGCGGCGACTACGTGCTGATGATCAGCAACTGGCGCGATTTGTTGAATCACGTATGCCGGACCTGGAACAGCGCCTGCTGACATCGCTGGAGTTTTCCAGTGATGAAAAGTCGGCGGCAGAGGCGGGCGTGTCGGCCCAGTTTGTCCGGCAGTTGTGGGCGGACGCGGATGTACACCTGGAAGCCCAGCAAAAGGAGCTGGCGCAGGTGTCCGATGCCCGAATGCCGTTGTTGTCCTTTGTTACCGCGGGTGCGGTGGCGCTGGTGACCGTGATTGCTTTTATCAGTTCAGATGCCCTGTTACGTGCCGGTGGTCAACTGTTATGGCCGTTCAGCGCGGATGAGTCGATCGTGTTCCAGCAGCCTGCCGAAGACGATGCTCAGCCGCCGGCACCCATGAATATCGTGGTAGAGCCGGGGGATATCCGCATGCAGCGCGGACGCGCGGCAACCATTGTCGTGCGCATCGAGAACGCGGCGCCTGAAGATGTGAATCTGCGCCTGCAGACTGATCAGTTGAACTGGTACGACGTATCCATGCGTGCCGATGGCGCCGGCAGTGACGGCGCTGCATTCAGCTACTACATGCCGTCCGTTGACGAAGATACCGAGTACTACGTCAGTGTCGAACATGATGGCGAACAGCGCAGTCGGCAATACCGTATCAGTCTGTATGACCTGCCACGAGCGGAACAGATCGATGTAGCTTACAGTTTTCCCGCTTACACCAGCATCGAAGATTACGCGGAAGAAGATGCAGGTGACATGGTGGTGCCGGAAGGCACACAGGTGACCATGAACCTGGCTTTTAATAAAGCCGTACAGCAGGCAAAAATTGTGTTCGACGATGACACCGAACAGTCAGTCACCGTTGATGGCAGCAGCGGTACGGCCAGTTTTACGGTGGCAGCGGATACCACATACAGGATCATGGCCACGGATTTTGACAACCTTGAAACTGAAGACCCTGATGTGTTTTATATCCGGGCCATTGCGGACCAGCCACCCGAACTTGCGTTGCACAGTCCCGGCCGCGACCAGGATGTGATGCCGCTGGAAGAAGTGGTGCTGGAGGTGGAAGCCAACGATGACTATGGCTTGAGTGAATTTACCCTGCACTACAGTGTGGTGGGCAGCGACGAAGTAGCAGTTGATTTTCTGCCTGAGGAACAGACGCGTCGCATTGATGGCAATCAGATGATCTTCATGGAAGATCTGACGGTGCAGCCCGGTGATTTTGTCAGCTACTATCTGACATTGGCTGATAACAATGGCCTTAACGGACCGCAGGAAGTGGTCTCTGATATTTATTTTCTGCAGGTGGTGCCAACCGACCAGGAGTTCCGCCGTGCCAGTGGTGGTGGCCAGCAGGGCGGCGGTGGTGGCGGTGGCGGCGATAGCAGCGCACTGGTGACGCTGCAAAAAGACATTATATCTGCGACCTGGCGCCTGCGTCAGCGACAGATGGAGCTTGAGCCACAACAATTCTCCGACGATGTGTCCGTTGTTGCCGAGTCGCAGCGTGACGCCGTGGAGCGTGCCGGGATGTCCATTGAGCGCCTGTCCGAACGCATTGATTTTGCCGATGACACTTACGCCAATGCCGTCACCTTTTTGCGAAGTGCCATTGAACAGATGGAGCTGGCAGCGCTGGAGCTGGACGAAGAAGCATTGACCAGTGCCATGGTCCCGGAGCAGCAGGCCTTGCAGTTTGTGCTGCGCGCCGAAGCGGAAATCAATCGCACTGATGTTAACTTCCAGCGTACCGCAGGTGGCGGCGGGGGTGGTGGTGCCCAGCAGGAGCGTGAGGATTTGCAGGAACTGTTCGACATGGAGATGGGGCAGAACGAAAACCGGTATGAAACACCCCGCCAGGCCAGTCGTGGTCAGAACAACAGCGAAGAAGCCAGTCGTCTGGAAGAGCTTGCCCGGCGTCAGGAAAGCCTGACCCGCGCACAGCGCAACCTGTCCCGTCGCATGGACGACATGAGCGAGGAGCAGCGGCGCCGGGAACTGGAGCGATTGCGTCGGGAGCAGGAGCAACTGAGCAACGAACTGGCACAGCTTGACCGGCAGATGTCGCGCGGACAACAGCAGGGCCAACAGAGTCAACAGCCCGGCCGGCAACAAAACCAGCAGGGTCAAGGTCAAGGTGAGAGTCAGATGCAGCGTGCCCTGCAACAGATGCAGGAAGCGGCGCAGGCAGATACGCCGGCGCAGGCAGCAGCGCGCAGTCAGCGGGCACTGGAAAGTCTGCGCGAGCAACAACGACAGATGGAGCAGCAACCGGGGAATTCAGCCAATCAGCTGGCGCAGAATCTGTCTGAGCGTGGTCAGCAGTTGATTGAGCAGCAGCGCCAGTTGCAGCAGGCGTTGTCGCAGTTGGGCCGTGAACAGGGCGTGGGGCAATCACGTGATGCGGTTGCCGGCAATGAAGAGGTCCAGTCCCTGCTTAACCAGCAGCAACAGAACCGACAGGCGCTGGAGGAACTGGAGCGCATGTTGCGCGCGGTGATTGCCCGTGCCGGCAACGATGAACAGCAATTACTGTCGCAGGCACAACAGGCCAGCCGCGCCATACGTCCGCTGCGTGAGCAGATGGATACCAGTAACCGGGTGTTGAGTAATGGCATGGTGAATCTGGCAGTCGATATCGAACGCGAGATTGCCGACGCACTGGGTGATTTCGGGCGGAATCTGCAAGCCTTGAATCCGGGGAATGAGTCAGACGCTGAGGCCGGTGATGAGGCCGTGATGCAGGCGGCTGCAGATGCAAGCGCGCTGCGTGAACAGCTTGAGTCGCTGCAGCAGGAGATTGATGCGCGGGCATCAGGCCAGCAGGGTGATGAGTCGATTGCACAGTTGCGTGAACGGCTGGCGCGCTCACAAGCACTGGCGCAACAATTGACGCAACAACTTGATAACGCCCGGCAGGGTGATCAGTCAGCGCAGCAGCGCGGCCAACAGGCGGGTCAGCAGCCCGGCGAACAGCCCGGACAGCCAGGGCAACAATCTGGCCAGCAGGGACAACAGCCTGGCCAGCAGGGTCAACAACCTGGTCAGCGCGGGCAGCGTGCCGGTGCGGGAGGGCAGCTGATCGCTGATGGGAACAACGGTCTCGGCTCGATTCCGGAGCCAGGTGAGGCGGCATTGTGGGGCAATGCCCGCTCAATCAGTTCCGAGATTACCCGGCAGTCGCTGGAAGCATTCATGAGTCAGCCAGAGTTGTTGCGAGGTCTGTTGCAGCCATTGTTGGAGCTGGAGAGCGATCTTCGTGCACGTGCTGAACTGGCACAGATTACCCGTCGTCTTTACGCCGTGTCCGAGGAAGATATTCCGGATCAGTACCGACGTCTGGTTGAGGCGTATTACCGGGCATTGTCAGAGAACAGGAGCGCAGTTGAAGCAGTTGAATAACTGATTCAGCACCATAAACATGAGTTTTTTTCTTGATGCCAATGCCATTGATGCTATTCAAAACGGACAATTTTCGTTTGCTTATGCGCCGCACCCTTTGGTGGCGGGGCTGCTGTTTCTGGCACTGCCGGTGCTGGTCTGGCTGTTGTATCGCAACACCACCCGGCCACTGACGCCGCGCTGGAAGGCTCTGCTTGTTACGCTGCGGTCCCTGATCGCCATGGTGCTGCTGTTCATGTTGCTGAGACCGGTTATTACCACCTGGCAGGTTAATCCGCAGGAAACTTACCTGGCAGTCCTGGTGGATGATTCCGAGAGCATGCAGATTTCTGATCTGGCTGGTGATCAGCGCCGTCTGGACGCTATTGCCGATGAACTGTATGGCAACAATGGAATACTGGCACCACTGGCAGAGCGTTATCAGCTGCGAACCTTCGCCTTTAACAAGCAGTTGCGTCGTATCACGGGTGCAGAGGACCTGATGGCACAAGGCAATGCCACCCGACTCGATCAGGCGTTACAGCAGCTTGGTGAACAGCTGGGCGGGTTTCCGCTCAGTGCGGTGGTACTGATCAGCGATGGAGCCGACAATGCGGAGGCGGATCCCCTGGCCAGCGCGCGTACTTTTGGCGCTGACCAGATCCCGATATTTACTGTTGGTGTCGGGCAGGAACAGATTCCGCGGGATATTGGCATCACGGATGTCAGCGCTGCCAGCACTATTCTGGATAACACCGTATTCGATGTTCAGGTCAACCTGGCCCAGCAGGGCTTTGCCGGTCGTTCAGTGCGGCTGCGGGTGATGGACGGAGAAACTGAAGTGGCTTCCCGGACCGTTCTGCTCGGGCCGGACGGCAGCAGTCGCCGCTTTGAACTTGAAGTGTCTCCGGAACGACGCGAACCCATTCTTTATGAGCTGCAGGTGGATGAGCTGGATGAAGAGATTATTCTGCAAAATAACCGTTATCAGTTCCTGGTCGACAACAGCGAGCGTCCGCCGCTGAATATCCTGTATGTTGACGGACATCCACGCAACGAATTCAAATTCATTCGACGTGCCGCTGAAGGCGACGAAAGCTTGCGCCTGGCATCGTATCTGCAAACCGGCCCCGGCCGTTTTTACCGCCAGGGTGTCAATAGCCCGACAGAGCTGAGCGATGGTTTCCCTGACACAGCCGAAGACCTGTACCAGTATCAGGCAGTCATTATGGGTGACATCAGCCGTGATTTTTTCAATGGCGGGCAATTGACCCTGTTGCAGGACTTTGTTGCCGAGCGCGGCGGCGGTCTGCTGATCGCGGGCATGCTGGACGATGCTTTCACTGAAACGGTTCTCGGCGATATCCTGCCAGTGACGCCTGTGCGCAGTGAGGTGTTGCCGACATTTCTGCAAGGTGGCATCCGTCGCGGCAGTCACGCGACCGGAGAGTTGTACAGCCCTCGCCTGACGTCTGCGGGCGAGTTTTCACCGATGCTGCGTCTGGACAGTGATGACGCCGTTAATCGCCGGATGTGGGGTGAAATGCCCGCTTTACAGGGCGTATATATTACCGGTCGGCCCAAGCCCGGGGCCAGTGTGCTAATGGAACATCCTGTGTTGCAGTACCAGAACCAGGCGGTCCCGGTACTGGCGACGCAGCGCTACGGCAGTGGGCGCAGTATGGCGCTTACAACAGCAAGCACCTGGCGCTGGCAGATGTTGATGCCCTCTGACGATGACTCGCACCAACGCATCTGGCGTCAAAGTCTGCGCTGGCTTGCGCAAGGTGCGCTGGAGCGGGTCACCATAAATTTTGATAGACCGTTCTATAATCAAGGTGATGAAGTGAATGTCAGTGCGACCGTGCTGGATGCCGAATATGAACCCGACAACAACGCATCACTGTATCTGCAACGCACGGACCCTCTGGGTGAGGTCAATGATGTTGCCATGGACTGGGACATCGATGAGGACGGTGTTTACCGCAGCCGGTTCACGGCTGATGCGGAAGGTATCTACAGAGTGCTGGTGGATGTCGCCAGCGCGGCCGGCACAGGCATGGAAACCGGCAAACAGGCTGCATTTGTGGTAACGCCTTCATTGCGTGAATTCAACAACGCCGGGCTGGACAGCGGCATGCTTGGCCGAATCGCCGAGGCCAGTGGCGGTCGTTATTATGCCCTGCCGCAAATACGGCAGCTGGTGGACGATATAGAGCATGTGCCCGGTGCCTATTCCCAGGAAGTTCAGGAGGATCTTTGGGATAAACCTTTCCTGCTGATGTTGTTGATCGCCTTGATGAGTCTGGACTGGATGGCGCGCCGCTACCGGGGGTTGTCATGATCGCTCGCATGCCTGGCCTGGTGCCCTTGTTGTGGCTGTTTACGCAGAGTCTGGCGCTGCAGGTTCATGCTCAATCGTCAGACAATGAAGGCATGCCCTGGTTTCAACAAAATGCTGACAGTGAAAAATACGCGGTTATTTTGACCGGTGCTGCGGCTTCCGATGAAATAGCTGGGCGTTTTCAGCGCTGGACCACTGAATTACATCACACGCTGCGCGATGACTATGGTTATGACAGCGACAACATTCGCGTGCTGCATGATGACGGCCAGGGCATTGATGGTTTAACGCTTGCTGGCAGTTCCCGTGTTGACGATATCGCCGATGCGCTGGCTCGCCTGCAGGGCGAGATTTCATCAGGTGATCAGTTGTCATTGTTCATGATTGGTCACGGCTCCGGCCGTTTTGGTGATGCCAAGTTCAACAATGTGGGGCCGGACATGACGGGGACAGATCTGGCCGCGATGCTGGAAGGGTTCACCGAGCAGGACCTCGTTGTTGTCAATACCACCAGCGCCAGTTTTGAGTTCTCGCGTGAACTGTCTGCCATGGGACGCGTAGTGGTGTCGGCGACCCGGTCTCCTTCCGAACGTTACGACCCGATGTTTGCCGGCTATTTTATCGAAGGCTTGAAAGGTCAGACGGCAGACCTTGATCGTAACGACCGGGTCTCTGTACTTGAGTTATTCAACTACGCCGCCGGTCGCGTTGCCGGTTGGTACGACGAACAGGGACGCCTGGCAACAGAGAATGCTGTGCTTGATGATACCGGCGACGGCCTGTTCTCGCGTGAACCCGGGTTGAACGCGGAAGACGGACTGCTTGCAGAAATTGCCTATCTGGATGTCATTGTGCCGGAGCAGGCGAAAACGTCGCCGCAGGCACGCGAGCTGCTTGCAGACATGCAGTCGATAGAGCGCGAGATATTCATCTTGCGCAATCAGAAACAGAATTACCTGGAGGACGATTATTGGCGCCGGCTGGAAGCCCTGTTGATTGATCTGGCAACCCGGACGAGGACATACAATGCATTACCCTGAACAGAAATTTCCGACTCTGATGTCGACAATATCGCTTTTGGTAGTGCTGGCAGTACCAGTTGCCAGTTTCACAAGCTCGCCTGCATGGGCCCAGGAACCTGTGACGGAATTTGATACCTCGGCACAGGCGTCGCTGGATCGTGGCAACGAACTCCTGCTGCGCGGATCCTACCTGGCAGCGATAGAAGTGTTCAGCAGAATCAGTGACGATTTCTATCAGGCCCAGGCTGCCCTGGGGCTGAGCCAGGCCCATATGGAAACCGGCCAATACGGGCAGGCCGAGGCTGTTCTGCTGCGTGCCATCGATGACCCGGCTGACAGCCCGGCGCTGGCGACCCGTCTGGCGGAGCTGTACATGAAGACAGGTCGATCGCAACAGGCCATGTTGATGTTGGCAGAGGTGATAGACGGGCAATTGAATCCACCGGTACGTACATTGGTGCAGTACGGTCTGGTGCTCGCCCTGCGTGGTGATCGCAGCGCCGCTGATACGCAGTTCAATGCTGCCCTGGAGCGCTATGACGGTGGCCTGGTATTCGAGTCTGCCGACGTAGCCATGGTGGCCGTGGCTGCCCGTGAGCTGAATGAGTTTCATGATGCCAACGCGCTGTTCAGTGAGGCGATCCGGCTTGATGGGAACAACCTGGAAGCTCTGGTGTTGTGGGGTGATCTGTTCCAGGAAAAATTTAATGATGGAGATGCCCAGACCAATTACAACGAAGCACTGGAAATCAATCGACGTTACGCCCCGGCACTGGTCGGGCTGGCCAGGGTTGAAAGCCCTGAGCGCAACCTGAGCCGAGCGCTGGATGCCAATTCGCGCAATGTGGCAGCACTGCAAACCTTTGGTGAGCTGATGCTTCGTAATGGCCGTGAAGAAGAAGGTCTTGGCTTCCTTGAGCAGGCGCTGGACATCAACCCGGAATCTGTTTCTGCGCTGGCAACGCTGGCAGCGCGTGCTGCCATGAATGATGACATGGCGGAATTCGACCGATTACTGCAACAGGTCAACGCCTTCAGTCCGGAAAGTGCAGGGTTTTACGCATCGGTGGGCGAATTTCTCGGTAACAACTACCGCTTTACGGAAGCGGTGGAATACGCACGCCGGGCCATCGATCGTGATCCCCGCAACTGGCATGCGCACACCGTGCTGGGTGGCAATCTGGTCCGGCTGGGTGAGGAGGATGAGGGCAAAATCCATTTGGAGCAGGCGTTTGATAATGATCCGTTTAATGTGCTCACCTCGAACATGCTGCAGGTGTTTGATGTGCTTGAAGAGTACGCAACACTGGAAACCGAGCATTTTCGCGTCAATATGAGTCAGCGTGATGCGCAGGTACTGTGGCCATACATGGCGCCATTGCTGGAAAGCAGCTGGGACCGGTTGGTGGATAAATACGGATTCGAACCCGAAGTGCCGGTGGTCATTCAGGTTTTCGAGCGCAGCGAAGATTTTGCCGTGCGTTCGGTGGGTCTGCCCGATATCGGTCCGCTGGTAGGGATCTGTTTCGGCAAGGTAGTGACCCTGATATCACCGGATACGCTCAGCGCCAACTGGCAGGAAATCGTCTGGCATGAACTGGTCCATGTATTCACATTGCAGATGACACATAACCGAATGCCGCGCTGGTTGTCCGAGGGCATCTCCACCTGGGAGGAGCGTCAGGGCCGACCGGAGTGGGGGCGCAGGCAAGGGCTGGATCTGATTCGCGCGGTGCAGCAGGATCAGCTTCTGCCAGTGGGCAATCTCAATAACGGTTTCACGGGTGCCAACAGTGACGCCGATTTGAGTTTTGCCTATTTCCAGTCCTATCTGGTGGTGGAATACATCGCCGAGCAATACGGGTTTGATGATCTGCTGGCACTGATTCACGAATATGCCGAGATCCGTGAAGAGAGTGAAATGTTCCATAACGTCTTTGGCATTGACATGGAGACCTTTGATGCCGGATTCCGTGACTGGATAGATCAGCGCGTGGCCGACATCAATGTGTATGTCCATGCCGAGGACAGTCCGGATGAAGGTGACGGACACGGGCACGGTGTACGCGAAAACAGCAGCGCGATACTGGCTGAGTTATATAACAGTGAGTCTCTTAAACAGTACATGCGTGGGCGCGTGCAACGTGAACCACGTGATTTTCAGGCACACTTGCAATTGGGTATCGTGCTGTTCCGTGAGGAAGCGTTTGACGAAGCGATCACACATTTGCGCACAGCGCATGAGTTGCTGCCGGATTACACCGGTTATCCGAGTCCTGCACTGGTGCTGGCTCAGGTTTACGAGGCCATGGGCAACGAGGATGCACAGCGCGAACAGCTGGCGGTCATGCTGGAGAATCAACAGCATGATTTTAATGCACCGATGACCCTGGCCAGGCATGCATTGGACAGTGATGACCTTGAGCAGGCCGCTTATTATATCGATCGCGCACTGGCTGTGAATCCTTACCGGCCGGAAGTGCATCGCGTTGGTGCTGAACTGGCCGCGCGACAGGGAGATACTGCGCGAACTGTGCAGGAGTTTGAAGTGTTGTTAACGCTGGATCAGAATGACCCGGTGGCGGCGCGAACCGACCTGGCGCAGGCATACCTGGCAAACCGGCAGCCCGATGATGCCCGCATGACCGTGTTGCGCGCGCTGGAAACAGCACCCACCTACGAACGTGCGCAGCAGATACTGTTGCATGCAGTTGACCAGGTCGGCAATCAGGAGGACAACTGAATTGTGAGCCTTTCGCGACTGTACAGATCTCTGTGGATACCAACGACGTTGGTTTCCCTGGCGTTTGGGTCAGCGTCAGTGATGGCGCAGGACTCATCACAGGCCCCGGCAGAGGAGTTGTCGCAGCAATCGTCTCAGCCGGGCGTTGTGCTGCCACCGGATTTTGACTTCAGTCGTTTCCGACGCGAGAACATGGATTTTCCGGATCTGGAGCAGACAGCAGGTCGACAAAGCACAGCGGGCGCCGGTACACCGGAATTTACCTGGTTGCGCGGGCGATATGAAAATTACCCTGGCGGTCGTGGGCGTCGTGGAGGCTGGTGGGACACTGATTATCCTGACGCCGAGCAGAACTTTATGCGCGGCGTACAGCGCTACACGTTTATCGATGCCGAGACTTACAATGCACGCTGGATAGACCTGACGGACCCGGAACTGTTTGAACATATATTCCTGTATATGACCATGAAGCGAGTGCCCATTGGTGGCATGAGCAGTGGACCGAATTTTTCGCCCGATGAGGTGGATGCTTTGCGCGAATTTGCCCTGCGCGGTGGTTTTGTCATGCTGGACGACTTCTGGGGTGAGGCGCATTATCAGGATTTCCTGATCGAGATTGCCAAGATATTTCCGGATCGCGAACTGGTCAGGCTGGAACTGGATCATGAAATATTTGGCATCTTTTACGATATTGAGCAGGTCGCACAGGTGCCGGGTCGCGCCGTGACCTGGGACTATGGCAGCGTGACGCTGGATGATCCGCGGTATCCGCCGTCGGTGCATGCCATCCTTGACGATGACGGACGGGTGATGGTGGTAGCCAATTTCAACTCGGATATGGGTGATGGCTGGGAGCACACCTTCCATGAATACTATCCCACCAGTATGAGCAATGAGGCTTACCGGCTGGGCATCAACTATCTGATCTATGCATACACACACTAAACACAGGATTTAGTCATGACCGATACCGATATCATAAACGAGCATCCGACCGCTGGCCTGGAAGATCAGGATGATCTGGCGCTGGTGCAAAAAATGCAGCAGGGTCGTGACCAGATGGTTCACGAGATTCGCAAGGTCATTGTGGGTCAGGATGCGGTCATTGAAGAACTGCTGATTGCGTTGTTTGCCGGTGGTCACTGCCTGGTAACCGGGGTGCCGGGCCTGGCGAAAACGCTGTTGATCAAAACCGTTGCCGATATTCTGCAACTGAATTTCAGCCGTATCCAGTTTACCCCTGATCTGATGCCCGCTGATGTGGTGGGGGCGGAGATTGTGGAAGAGAACGACGGACGCCGTAAACTGGTCTTTGTCAAAGGCCCGATCTTCACCAATATCCTGCTGGCGGACGAAATCAACCGCACCCCGCCCAAGACCCAGTCGTCGTTACTGGAAGCGATGGAAGAGCGCCAGGTTACCGCAGCGGGTGTCACACACAAAATGGCCGAGCCGTTCTTTGTGCTGGCGACGCAAAACCCGATTGAACTTGAAGGCACTTACCCATTACCAGAGGCGCAGCTTGACCGTTTCATGTTCAAGATTGAACTGGGCTATCTGACCGAGGACGAAGAAGTGATGGTGGTCAGCAATACCACCCGAAATTTTGATCGCTCCGTGTCTCACCCCCTGAGTGGTGAAGACATTCTTGCCTTCCAGCGTATCGCACGTCAGGTACCGGCAGCGCAGTCAGTCATTCAGTATGCTGTGCGTCTGGTGCATGCCACCCGCCCGCAGAATGAAAATTCACCGGCCTTTGTCAAGGACTGGGTTACCTGGGGTGCCGGCATTCGTGCATCCCAGAACCTGGTGCTGGCCGGCAAGGTGCGGGCTTTGTTGCATGGTCGTTACAATGTGTCGTTCAACGATATCCGGATGCTTGCGCCGTCGGTGCTGCGTCATCGACTGCAGCTCAACTTCCACGCCGAAGCTGAACGTATCAGCGCCGATGAGTTGATCCGCCGGGTCATTGACGCAGTCAGGGAACCAGGTCTGTGACAACCCAGAGCAATACCTTTATTGATCCCACTGTGCTTGCCACACTCGACAACCTCGAGATGCGCGCGCGCGTAGTGGTTGAAGGTTTTATTGCCGGTTTGCACAAAAGCCCCAAACGCGGCTTCAGTGTCGAGTTCACCGATTACCGCCACTACTATCAGGGTGATGATATGCGGCATGTGGATTGGAAGCTCTACGGCCGCAGCGACAAGCTTTACATCAAACAGTATGAGGATGAAACCAACGTTCGGGCCTATATTCTGCTTGATAGCAGCGCGTCGATGTCCTACGCCTCCGATGGCATGATGAGCAAACTGGAGTACGGGCGTACCCTGGCCTCGGCGCTGGCCTATTTCATCATGCGTCAGCGCGATGCTGTGGGCCTGATCACCTTTGATGACAAGATACGTGACTACATTCCGGCCCAGGCCCGTCAGCTGCACCTGATCCGGATTCTGCGCAGCCTGCACGATCTGACTGCCGGCACAAAAACCGATACCGTCCGTCCGCTCACCGAGCTGGCCATGACTCTGAAGCGTAAAAGCCTGGTGATCTTGATCAGCGATATGCTGGAAGACGAGCAGAGCACCATTCGCACCTTGCAGCAGCTGCGCGCGATGGGCAATGAAGTGATCGTGTTTCATGTGCTGGATGAGCAGGAGCTGCACTTCAATTTTAATGAGTCGTCTGAATTTGTCGACATGGAAACGGCCGAATCACATATCACCTCGCCGGCGGCCATCCGCAACGCCTATCTGCAAAACCTGAATATTTACCTGGAAGATTGTCGCAAACGCTGTCAGACCAGCGGCGTTGATTATTGCCTGCTCAATACCTCGCAGCCGCTGGACAAGGCCCTGGCCTCGTATCTGGCGCGACGGACCCGGAGCGCCTGAATGAGTTTTCTGAGCCCCCTGTTTTTGTTTGGACTGCTGGCTGCGGCGATACCCGTTGCCATTCATTTGATCCGGCGGGAGAATCCGCCCAGGATTATGTTCGGGACCTTGCGTTTCCTCAAGCAGACCACCAAAAAGCTGATACTGTTCCAGCAGATTCAGCAGTGGCTGCTGTTATTACTGCGTGCCGCACTTGTCTGCCTGCTGGCGTTTGCTTTTGCCCGGCCCCTGTTCTATGAAGGTTCGGTCGCCCAGTTGCTGGATGCTGAGCCACAGTCAACTGTGCTGCTGATCGACACCTCGCTGAGCATGCAGTATGGCGACCGTTTTGAACAGGCAAAACAACAGGCGCTGCAGGCACTGGATGGATTGTCCGCCGGTGATGAGGCGGGTGTGATAAGTTTTGCCGATGGCACGCTCTCGGTGCGCGAACTGAGCACAGACATTGCAGGTCTGCGTACGTTTGTCAGCAACCTGCCACCGCCGGGCTATGAGCGTGCCCGCTTTTTCCCGGCTTTGCGACTGGCAAATGATATGCTGACCCGGTCGCGCCACGAACAACGCAGTATCGTCATGATGTCTGACTTTCAGGCTACTGGCATGAGTGGTGCGGCTGATGACGGCAATAACGATGCTGCCTGGAAGTTGGCACCGGGTGTCGCATTCACGGGCATTAATGTGGGTGATGAGCGCAGCACTAATCTCAGCCTGGTTGACGTGCGCTCGCCGCAACAACTGATGGCCAGCGCCGTCAACTCCGACGCGGTCAATTCTGACAACAGCCAGGCTGACACAGCGCTGGTGTCTGAACCTGCTGCCGCAGAACAGGTGCTGGCCCGGGTGCGCAGCACCGGCAGTGTCCTGCTGGAAAGGGGGGACATTTCACTGTTGATTAATGGCGAGCGTCAGGAGCAGCAGGGTTTCGAATTTGGCGATCGCTCCGAAGCCGTATTGGATCTGCCGCTGGCACTGGACGGCAGCGGTGCCTATACCGGCGAGCTGGTCGTTGCCGGTGATGCTTTCGACATAGACAATCGCTGGTACTTTACTCTTGACGTGATGCCGACCATGCGTATCCTCGTTATTAATGGTGACCCGGCGGACGACTGGTACGATGACGAGGCGCACTGGTTTGTGCTGGCACTGGAAGGCATGGAAAATTCACCATTTACCGTCACCCGGGTTACGACGGAGCAATTGGCAACAGTTGAACTTGAGCGGCACGATGCTGTGGTGATGCTCAACGTCGGGTCTCTGGGTGGGTCGTGGTTGCAAAGCCTGGAAACATTTGTCGCTGATGGTGGCAGTCTGCTGTTGGCCCCCGGGGATCTTGTTGATGCCGCCAGCTTCAATCAACAACTGGGCAATCTGACGCCGGCTCGGTTGAGTGAGGCGGAAGTGTTGCCCGCCAGTGATTACCGGCTTATTGCTGATGTTGATCGCCGTCACCCGGCTTTAGATTCGCTGGACGTCGGCTGGAGTGCACGCTTCCAGGGTTATTGGTTGAGTGAACCGGTGCCGGGCAGTTCGGTACTCATGCGTTTCGACTCCGGGGATCCGATGCTGACCGAGCACGCTGTGGGTGAGGGCAGGGCGATGTTGCTGAGCTCAGCACTGGATCTGGGCTGGAGCAACTTTCCGCTGCAGGGGCTTTACCTGCCGTTTGTGCATGAAACACTGACCTATATGATACAGCCAGCGCCACAGCAGCGTGCCTGGCAGGTTACTGACATGGTGGATCTGACCCCCGCGTTTGCTGATGGGGCATCGACGCTGGTGCTGACCGAGCCTGACGGCAGCACAATGACGGTGGAGGCAGAGAGTCCGTTTTATCGTGCTCGCATGCCGGGTTTTGTGCGCACTGACAATGGCTTCAATTTTGCTGTCAATATCCAGCCGGAGGCGGCTTCGCTGGCGCAGGTGGATGTGACGGTGCTGCACGACCGGATTCTGAATCCGGATACCACACCCGCTGTTGCCGCAGGGGTCCGCAGTGCGCAGCTGATAGCCGAGCTGGAACAGCCACAGCGTATCTGGTGGTGGATATTGCTGACCGTACTGGTGTTGTTTTTGCTGGAAGCGTGGATTGCCAATCGAACCTATCGTTGACGCACTGGGTTCGTGAATTCGGTGGGGTTCAAAGCGGGCAACGAAAAATTATCCCGTGTCAGATAGGGGGGAACAGAGAATGATGTTCCGCCGCCCGCCTTGAGGGTTCATGAGTTGGCCGCCAGATGTCCGTCAACGGGCGGATTCACAAACTGATATCGATACTACCACAGGCACTTTTAGTAAAAAGTGTCAGCAACAAATTGTTGCAAAGCGTTTGTATTGCTGTCACGAAGCATTACAAATACAGCAATATACCGAACAAGTGTTCCATTTTTTGTCGATCTGACGGTTTCTTCAAACCTCGGCGATGGCGCTTTCCTGCTTTCTGAACATACCTTTGATTCGGCCCAATCGCTGGCGCAGATGATCCGGCAGAGCCAGCATGGCGGGCGTCACGATCAAGGTCAGGATGGTGGCGAAGGACAAGCCGAACACAATCGCATTGGCCAGTTTGACCCATTGGGAAGTAATAGGTCCGCCTATTTCTATCTCCGATCCAATCAGATCGATGGACACATGCATTGCCAATGGCAGCAGCCCGCAACCGGTGGTGAATGTGGTCAGGAATACCGGGCGCAGACGTTGCATACCTGTTTGTACAATGACTTCACGAATATCCCAGTCGCTGTGTTTCGCGCGCAGATAGTTAAACGTATCAATCAGCACAATATTGTTATTCACGATGATGCCGGCGAGCGCGACAATGCCTACACCGGTCAGGATCACGCTGAATGTCTGTCCGGTCGTCAGCAGGCCCAGCAATACGCCCGCCGTTGACAGCAATACCGATGACAAAATCAACAGGGCCTGGTAATAGCTGTTGAATTGTGTGACCAGCAGAATGGCCATCAATGCCAGTGCCAGACCAAAAGCACTGAGCAGGAAGGCAAACGACTCTGCCTGTTCTTCGTTGGCACCACGGAAACGGTATTCGATACCCGGGGCCAATGGATTGGCATCCATCCACTGTTCCACGTCCTGTACGATATTGCTGGTGACGTAACCCTGCGCCGGGTTGGCTCTGACGTACACAACACGATTGCCGTCCACGCGCTGAATTGAACTGACCCCGGGCAGTGCTTCACGCGTGATAAAACTGCTGATGGGGACCAGGCCGTTGGCGGTATTGATACGGATGTTGTCGATCTGTTCGACGCCACGATAGTCCTCAGGGTAACGCACCCGGATCTCGACTTCTTCTTCGCTGTCATCGGGGCGGAAATCGCCCATCATGACACCATTGGTCAGCAGTTGAATCGCAGTGCCTATTTCGGTCATGTTGGCCCCCGACATCGCGGCCCGGGCCCGGTCGACGGTGATCTGCCATTCGATGCCCGGCACCGGTGTGGTGTCATCAATATCAATCAGGCCTTCAACATTGCTCTCCAGGTGCGAGCGTACCCGCCTGGCTTCGGCAATCAACGTGCGCAAATCCTCGCCGTAGAACTCCATCTGCAGTTCTTTGCCCACCGGCGGCCCTTGTTCGGGAGTCGAGATTTCTGCACGTACGCCAGGAATGTCCTGAATCGCCTGCCGGTAGAGCTCCTCCACTTCAAAACCATTAACGTCACGGTCGCGTCTGTCGGTAAATTCAAGGAATATGGTGCCGACCAGGTCCGGTGCTGCGCCCATGCCGCCGCCCATGCTGCGGCCGGAGCCGGATTGGGTGACGATGCTCTGATAGTAGCCGACCTCTTCGATCCGGGACTCAACGTTGAGCACGATATCGCGGATTTCTTCGGGTGAGTAGTTGCCTCGGGCAAATATCTGCACCTGGGTTTGTGCGGGTTCCACGCTGGTAAAAAACTCGACACCACGACCGTAGGTCAGGTAAGCCCAGATGATGGTAATCAAGGTAATCAGACTTCCGAGGGCAACAAGTCCGGGGAATCGGACCGCTACACGCAGAATGCGTGCGTAGGCACCCACGATGCCACCGATGTCGTCGGGGCTGCTGTCTTCCAGTTTGCCGATCTGATTGCCGGGGCCAACCGACATGACCCCGGTTTTGCCGCCGATCAGGGAACCGATTGTGGGGGCAAACACCAGAGCGTAAAGCAGGGATCCAATCAATACCGCAAAGACCGTCACCGGCAGGTAACCCATGAACTCGCCGGCCACACCGGGCCAGAACATCATGGGCAGGAACGCCGCCAGCGTAGTACCTGTCGACGCCAGAATGGGCCAGAACATGCGGCTGGTCGCTTCCTGGAATGCATCTTTGCGGTTGTAACCTTCTGCCAGCTTCCGGTCAGCGTATTCCACCATGACAATGGCGCCGTCGATCAGCATACCCAGGCCCAGCAACAGCCCAAAGATCACCATGAAGTTGTAGGTGAAGCCCAGCATGGAAATGATGATAAAGGCAAAGAAGAAGGAAAACGGTACCGCCAGCGCCACCAGAATACCCGAGCGCACACCCACTGCAGCGATGACTACCACCAGCACCAGCACCATGGCGGTCGCCATATTACCCTGCAGGCCCGAGTTCTGTTCGATGACCAGTGGAATGGTGTTGTTCAGGTAAGTGATCTCGACAGCCGGCGGCAGGCGGGTGCGCATGTCCTGCACAATGACGTCGATTTTATCCATCGCCTGAATCAGGTTGGCGCCTTTGCGTTTTTGTACATCAAGTGAAATCGCCCGATCACCATTGGCATAGGCGTAGCGGTCGGCATCCTTGAAGGTCCGGCGTACTTCTGCGACGTCGCTCAGAACCACAACACCGTCGGCATTGGCCGCAATTGGCAATTGGTAGACATCGTCGGCAGTTTCAATAAGACCTGGCACTTTGACTGAAAATGCACCGCTACCGGTATTCAGCGTGCCGGCAGGAATAAGGCGATTGTTGCTGGTAACGGCCTGCACCAGTTGCTGGTTGGTGATGCCGTAGGTTTCCAGTTTGGATGGGTCAACTATTATTTCGAGCAGTTCTTCGCGCGCGCCAATGGTGTCGGCGGTGAGGATCTCCGGCAGATTTTCGATCTGACGCTGCAGGGTCTGGGCGATACGCAGCAGCACACGTTCGGATACGCCTTCGCCACCCAGGGCGATCTGCACCACGGGTACCGTAGCGGCTGAGACTTCCTGAATCAGGGGCTCTTCGGTATCCTGCGGAAAGCGGGCTTTGGCCCGGTCAAGGGCAGAACGGATATCATTCAAGGCCAGATCGGGATCAAAACTGACGTCAAACTCGGTAATGATGGTGGCTGACCCTTCGCTGGAAAACGAGCGCAACTGAGTGATGCCATCAATATTGTTCAGCTCGATCTCGCTGGGTCGCGCCAACAGACGCTCTGCGTCCTCAGGAGAAATACCGGGCAGAATAATGGTGGTGATTATCACCGGCACTGTCACGTCCGGATTGAGTTCCACCGGAATCGAACGATAGGCTGCCAGGCCCGCCAATATGATAACAACAAACACACTGAGCGTTGTCCTGGACCTGGAAACGGCGGCCTTTATATATGTCATAGTTGTGACCAGTCAAAATTGGCGTTTACGATTTGTCCCTCGAATACCAGCTCCTGCCCAACCGTAATCAGGACGACTTCCTCAGGCAGTCCGGTTACCCAGAAACCTGGCTGATCGATGCGCGTACTTTCACCGACGATCTGCACGCGTCGGAATTCAACTTCATTGTCACTGTTCAGCGTCTTTACGCCGAGCAGCCCGGCATCATCCAGAGTGACCGATGATGGTGGCACCAGGTGTGCACGGATCTGCGCAGCATCAAGCAGAATTTCGGTGCTGATGCCCTGACGGATGGGTATCTGTTGTGGCTCAAGCTGCACTTCAATACGGTAACTGCGTGTAATATCGTCTGCAGCTCTGGCCAGATAGGTCAGCTCGCCGTTTACCCGATCGCCGGTGACCATAATGCCGGTCACGCGAGTGCCGATATCCAGCTTGTTGACGTCCTGTTCAGGTACCTGTCCGACCAGCAGCATGGGATTGTCATCAAACAACGACGCACATTGGCCGCCCATGTCCATGTAGTCGCCAACTTCCACCGCCCGTGTTTCCACAATACCGGTAAAGGGAGCACGAATTTTTGTTCGTTCCAGAGCCAGTTCGGCACGACTCACCGCTGCGATGGCAGCATCATAAGTGGTTTTAAGCTGGGCCAGCGCAGAACGCGAAATCAGCTCGCGCTGTTGTAAATCCAGTCCACCTTCGTATTCCAGACGAGACTGTTCCTGTCGGCTCAAAGCTTCCTGAAGATCGGTTTCTCGGGTATCGATTGCGAGCTCGCACAGGACATCGCCTTGCTGGACCCGGGCGCCCCGCGCTGCCGGCGTGGCGACGACACGACCCGAAGTTTCGGCGCGAATATCGACCAGGCGGAACGCCTGGGTCCGGCCCCGCACACTGACAGACTGGGTAAAGGTGTCGACGCGAGAGCGCATGGCACGGACAGTGAAGTCCGCCGCCGAGGAGACGTTGGAGGAGCCATCATCTGCGACGGCGGTGACAGTTCTGTCGATATCCGCGCTGGCATAACGATCGTCGCGATCAGCGTCGCCCCGGGGAATCAACATCCATGCCGCGATCACAATGACCAGGCCTATTGCTACCAAATATTGTTTTTTCACGACAGGCTCCGCTTGCTGCAAACTGCTTTCATGGGCGTGATGCGTAGTGTATCCAGTGTATGTGTCAATGCAATGCACAAGGCCCGCGATCCGGCGTGCTTTTGGGTATACTGGCCGATATTTGTTGTTATACGTGTGCGGCGTGTCCGACGATCACTTGTTGAGCAGAACGTGTTCCAAGTGTATCCCGAATTTTGTGGAGAGCATTGCAGAAAACGTTATACCATGGCGCAGCACAGGCGCTGAGTGCCAAAAGTCATGTTCTGGCCTGGCGCAGCGCAATCAATACTCTACGTACCAAGGAATTGCAGATGAATTTACTGTCTCGCGTGTTTCCCCCGGCTTTGCTGGCGCTTAATGGCCTGATCTATCTGGGCGTTGGCTGGCTGTTTATTTCTGATGTGGCCGGCTGGTTCGAAGTGGTGGGGGTTACCTTGAGATCAGACATGGGATTCACTGAGTTGAGATCAGTATACGGCGGATTCATGCTGGCCTTTGGTGCCTTCCTGCTGGTCTGCGCTCTGCGCAAACCGTATACAGCGGGTGGTATCGTGCTGCTGGTTTTCACCTATGCGGGCCTGGTTGCCGCGCGCAGCTGGGGCGTGCTGGTGGAGCAGGCGTACAATGCTACGGTGCTGCAGATTTATATCAGTGAGTGGCTGGCTCTGGTGCTGAGTATCGCCGCCTGGTTCTGTCTGAAACGAGGCAACTGAATTTGCTCAGCCGGCTACCGGTTTTTTCTGCAGTTTGCGCTGCAGGGTCCGCCGATGCATGTTCAACTGGCGTGCCGTTGCTGAAATATTTCCATCATTTTCTTTGAGCACCTTTTGGATGTGCTCCCATTCCAGGCGCCGCACGGACATCGGCTGCTGAATCGACAGCGCTGTGTGTTCGCTTTGTGAGGTGACTGACAGAGCGGTGAGTATGTCATTGGCATCGGCGGGCTTGGCCAGGTAGTTGTCAGCGCCGAGTTTGATGGCCTCAACAGCAGTGGCGATGCTGGCGTAACCGGTCAGCATCAGCACCGGACTTGTCGGCCGTTTCGCCTTCAACAAGGGGATCAGCTCCAGCGAGGAGTGACCGGACAGGTTCAGGTCTACTATGGCGTAGTCATGATCATGACTGGCGATAGCCAGCCGGGCCGCATCCAGATTACTGGCAAGAATCACGATGAAATCACGGCGCTCCAGTGCCCGGGACATGACCTGGGCGAACACGGCGTCGTCCTCTACCAGCAAAATCAGTTTTTTGTCCATATCAGACGCTCACCGGAAGCCGGATAACAGTGCGGGCACCGGTATCCTTGACGTTGAACATTTCTATGCTGCCACCCTGACGTTGAATAGAGGCGTTGGCCAGAAAAATCCCCAGGCCCATACTGTCGCTGCGGGTCGAAATAAACGGTTCTCCCATGCTTTCCATGACCTCTGGCGGGATCCCTGGCCCATCGTCCTGCACCGACATTAATACCTGCGTTTGATCGGGTGACCCGCAGGCATAATAAACTGAAACCCGGGATCTGGCAGCTTTGAGTGCATTTTCAATGATGTTGATCAACGCATGGCGAATTGTGATGTCGGCCGAAATCAACAGGTCCGCACATGTCTCGTCCATTCTGAACTCGATCCGCGCCGATGGGTGGATATTGGTGATGTAGTCACGTACGGCTTCATCGAAGCTGCGCAAACGAAGTTGCCCCGGTTGACTGTGATCATTCTTGTTGTAAAAACGTGTCAACTGATCCAGGGAGTGCTTGCAGCGCACAACCTGCTCGCGCAGCAGATGAATATCCGCTTTCAGCGCTTGCTGCCGCAATTCATCTTCAGACTGCTCATCCAGATCTGCCAGCAGCACGGCCATGGTTGATAGCGGTGTTCCCAGTGCATGTGCGGTGCCAGCTGCCAGCGTGCCAATCGCCACCAACTGTTCGTTACGCATCTCATTTTCACGGGCTTTGGCAAGTGTCAGTTCACGACTGCGGATGGCCTGAGCCATACGGCTGACAAAGGCGGTAATCAACAGGGCGCTGACCACAAACGTGACCCACATGCCTATCAGGTGCACCTGAAAATCAGGCATCATATGCTCTGCATGCTGATCAGTGGCAATACCTACCAGCAACAGCACCGTGTAAACCACGATGGCCAGCGCTGCAAAAATATTGGCCCAGAACAGGTTCAGCAGGGTTGCACCCACCGCCAGCAACACCAGCAGGTAAGAGATCAGCGGATTGGTGGCACCGCCGGTATAAATCAGCAAAACAGTCAGAAACAGGAAATCCAGTGCCAGGTGTGCGGCCAGTTCCCGTGTATTGATCAACGTTGCCTGGCGCACCCGCCAGACACCGAGCGCCAGCGACGCAGTGATACCGGCCAGTAGCGTTGCAATAGGCAACACCGGCAGATTCAATGGAGAGAAAAAATCGAAGACAATGGCGCCGGGAATACCGGTCATTACCACCAGCGTTCGCAGCACGAGCAACCGTTGCAGGCTTATGCGGGGTGCGCTGCGCAACTCACCGGTAGTGCCGCGCAGCAGGGTGTCGAACCATGTGATGTCAGTTTTACTCATGCCGGGCATTGTACCGTATAATGCCCGGCATGAAGACGAGTCCTCAGTCACTGATTTTTCCGTTGAATGTTTACGCCGAATTGCTGGAGCTGGCGTTTGGCGAGGTAGACTACCTGAGCTATGGCGTGCAGTCCCGGTCTGACGGCTCTGTCCGTGACGGACAGCAGGCGATGGCGGAGCAACTGGCCGCCATGATAAGCGCGCCTCCCGGTGCCTGTGTGCTTGATGTGGGTTGTGGCACAGGCGCCCTGGCGCAGAAGCTGGCGCGGACCGGTTATCAGGTTACCGCCATTGATGTTAACGAGCAGGCGGTGGGCGCCGCACAGCAAAGATTCGCCAATATGGCGCTGTCGCGCGGACCAGAGAGCGATGGAAAAGCCGGTGATACGAACGGCGACGCGAGTGGCGACAGGACCGGCGCGGGTAATATTCCGGTGCTTTTTACCGCAGATCTGCAAACCTTTGCGCCGGATCAGAACTTTGACGTGCTGGTACTGCAAAACAGTGCCCGTTACCTGTCGCCACTGGCTGTGTTTGCACACGCCCGGCGACTGTTGAAACCTGGCGGTCAACTGCTGATACAGGAAGAGTTCACGGGTGATGACACCGAACGGCATCCGGAGCCTTTACCGGTCCTGAAGCATGTGCTGGACATGGCAACAAGAGCCGGGTATGTGCTGACGCAACAGCGGGACCTCAGCCCGGGCGTTGCTGAGTGGATGCAACTTTGTCTGGAACTGTTTGATCAAAACCTCCATGGGCTGGAAGAGCGTACAGGCCTCCCGATACCGCAGTTGCTGGATTTACGCCAGGCGATGGCTGAGGACAGGGATAAATGCCGACGCGGGCGTTATTGCCATGTCTTGCTGGATTTTCACATGGGTGCAGCCGATGTCACTTTGCTGCCGGCAGGTTGTCTGCCTGTCGATCGCTACCGGGCTTTGTTTGAAAACAGCTTCGACACGGATTTCAGTCCTGCGCTTTGGCAGTGGAAATACGGCAATGGGCGTGGCCATTCCGTGGTTGCATGCAAAAACGATATGGCCGTTGCCCACTACGGCGGGATCAGTCGCGACATTCTGTATTTCGGTAAACCTGAGCGGGCATTGCAAATCTGTGATGTGATGGTAATGCCACAGCATCGGGGCTTTTACAGCAGACGCGGATTGTTTTTCTCCACGGCGGCATCCATGCTTGAGCTATATGCAGGCAATGCCGCCGGTCATCAGCTGGGTTTCGGCTTCCCCAATATAAAAGCCATGCACGTCGCCCAGCGCCTGGGCCTGTATGCCAAAACCGATGAATTGTTGGCTTTGTCTTACCTTGCTGACTCTTTTGAGAGTACCTCGTTTGAAAGTACCTCGTTTGAAAGTACCTCGGCCAGTGACACCTGGACGGTGACTGCTTCTGGCCCGGATGCAAGCAGTGCTGCTCTCATTAACGTTGTGTGGCCACGGATGGTGTCGGCGTTCAGTGACGGCATTATCGGATTGCGCGACTGGGCTTACCTGTCATACCGGTATGCGCAGAGGCCCGGCCTTAAGTATGACTTTCTGGCACTTGCCAATGCATCCGGGGATAAAGCGATGGCAGTGATTCGTGATCATGGCGAGTGCAGCCTGATCATGGATATTGTCGCGGCGGATGACGATCTGGCCACGGTATTATGGGCCTTGTGTCGACACGGCCATGACACCGGCAGGCCGATGGTGTTCTGGCTGAGCGCGGGGCAGTTGCAGCGGGTGCAAACAGCGGCATTGCAGACTGAACCCACTGGTATTCATATTCCCTGCAACGCCTGGACAGAGGGGCCGTCAGCTCCAACGCTGCAGGGCAAGTGGTGGCTGACAGCGGGTGATATGGACTTCCTGTAGTTCTGTGCCTCAGAAACGCGCCTGAATGCTCATGCGTACACTGCGCGGCTCCACCGGATGAAAGTGGATATCCTCCACAGGTGACGCTTCGCCGGGCAGTTGTGATTCGTAGAAGTAAGTGATGTCGCGATCATCACTGTCCAGTACATTCAACAGCTCCAGTGTCAGTGACAGATTGGGTGTAAAGTTGTACGTTGTTTGAGCATTCATCAAAAAGGTTGATTCGGACCGTGGCAAGCGCGCTTCAGTCAAGGGTGCTTCGCCGAGATAACGCAGACGGATGCCGCCGCTCCAGTTGTTCAGGTCATCCACAATCATGCCCAAAGATGCCGTATTCTCTACCGCATTGCCGATGCGGTTGTCAGCGCCGACGCCCCGCAGCCGTGCCTTTGTATAACTGACATCGGCATCAAACAGCAGCCAGTCGGTTGGAGAGTAAAGACCGTTAAGTTCAACGCCGTGACGCTGACTGGCGTCAACGGCTTCGGTATTGCCGGCGTCGCCCACATAAATCAGTTCTGATGACAGGCGCATGCTGAACGCGGTCAGGGCGATCTGGGTTTTCGGAATCAACGATGTGCGAAGGCCCGCCTCATAGCTGCGTGCTGTCGCCAACGGGTCGACAGAGTCGATGGGGTCGCCGGTGACCGGGTCTACCGTGATAACAGTGCCACGTGCATCATTACTGTGGAAACCCTGCCCGGCGCTAAAAAATGTTTCCAGTCCGTCGATGGGGCCGAAAATCAGATTCAGTTTCGGACTGAACAAGGTGTCGCTGCCGGAACCGCCATTGGCCGCAATACCTGCAGTCACGTCGAAAGCGTAGTGATCAGCCCGTACAGATGCCACTGATCGGAAACGATCGGTCCACTGATGCTGCACGGAGGCGTACAGGCTGTTAAGAGACTGCTCAACATTGTCAGCGCGGACGGTATCGTATACCTCGCGTTGCTCCGTCAGGTATAGACCAACTTCAATATCATCGTAACGGTTCTGGAAGCCAAGGGTGATTTCAGTCGGGATGCTGGTTTGCAGGGAGCGTCGGTACTCGGTTTCAAAACCGGCGACCTGACGGTCATCAGCCTGCCGGAACTGGTCGCCGCGAATCGGGTCATTGGCAAAATAAGTGAAATTGGAATACAGATCAAGCGTGTAGTCCATCACGTAGGCGCTGAAGTTCCATTGGTCATCGGCGCTCAGGTTCTCCTGCCAGGCAAAGGACAGACTGTTGCGCCGGGAGTCGCCGCCGACGGTGGGGTCAATATTGCCCCATCGGCTGAGGCTGCCGTTCTCGACCGCACGCAATGGGATCTGGTCAGTTGAGTCCCAGTCGTTGAGGTAGGTCATACCGGTCAGACTCCATTCGCGCTCGGACGATGTTTCGTGGTACTTCACCACTGCCTTGCGTTTGTCCAGGTTCTGATCGCGTTCCCACGGACCACCATACTGGGTAATGGCGCCGGCAAGCGTCAGTTGTCCGGAAAATAAGTCGAAAGATTCTCCCAGAAACAGACGCCCATAGTTGTTTTCGCCCAATGTCAAATTGATCATGCCCTGATCAAGGCTGTCGGCGTAGCTGAATTCGGCTGAGCCGGCGGTGGCGAAGTCGCCGCCATCGGCGTAGTAGGGCCCCTTTCTGTAGTTCAGGCGGTCGACAAGCTCGGGGATGATGAAGTTGATATCGGCGTAACCCTGACCGTGACCGTGGGTTGGCATATTGATTGGCATGTCGTCCAGGCGCAGCGCGAAGTCGGTACCGTGGTCCAGGTTAAAGCCGCGCACAAAATACTGATTGGCTTTACCTTCGCCACTGTGTTGAGTGGCGATCAGGCCCGGCACGAACTCAAGCAGTTCGGCGGTGCGTGACACCGGACGCAGTTCCAGTTGAGTGTCATAAACAATACCTTCCGCGGCCGTTAGTGGTGTGCCGGAAAGGTTGAAGTCGCTGCCAAAAACCAGAATTTCCGGTGGTGCCTCGCCACCGGCGTCGGCTGCAAACGTGTTACCGCCAAGAATCAATGTGATTGCTGCTGTCAGCGAAACTCTGGTTTGTATCAATGTCCTGTACCTCTGGATTGCCTGGGCGCATGGCGCGATTGGGTATTTGAAAGATGCATGATACGCTAAGCCATTGCTCAAATTATCTAAAGTGTTGATATATAAAGTTAATACTTTTTGAAATGTAACCGATTGGCCATCGGTTTTTGCATTTTTGCGCAATCGGGGCTAAATTGTTGCAAACATTCTTCTATTGCAGGGGGCTGTGCGACGGGCAGTCGGTCGAGACACAGGCGAGGCAGGGAAGGGAACGGCAAAGAAGGGTAAAGCACTTCATATGGACACCGGATGCTAAAAACGCGGTCTTCTTCCAATATTCTGAACCATAACCTGGGCGAGCTGGAGCTTCGTGTGCTGGAGGCGTTATGGCGTCGACCGCACCTTGATGCGCGCCAGGTGCGCGAGGCACTCCATGCTGATTTGCCAGCGCGCGGCGTCCCGGGCTTGAGTACCATACAATCAACGCTGGAGCGTCTCTACCGCAAGACCTATATTGACCGCATCAAGCAGGGGCACGCCTTCACTTACCATGCCACAGTGTCGCGCGGAAATTTGCTTGGTCGTATGCTCGGGGATGTTATTCAGCTGTTGCATGACGGGCGTATGGAAACAATTCTCAGCAGTTTTGTGCAGGTTGCCGCTGATCTCGACGAGGCGTCACTGGATGAACTGGAAGCCCTGATAAAGCGCCGCAAGGTAGAGCAAAGTGAACAGGAGCAGGTTGGCTCTGAGCAGGCCGGGTCTGATCAGACCGACTCTGAACAGGCCGGCCCAGAACAAAGAGGTCAGAGGGATGATTGATACGCTTGGCACCCTGTGTCTGATCTGGCTGGTGTTGTGGGTAATGCTGACGCTGATACTGCGTGCTTTTTATCCACTGCTGCGTCCGACCCTGCTTCGTTTGCATCCAAAGCATGGCAGCATTTTGTTGTTGCTGCTCTGGTCTGCACCTCTGCTGTTAAGTCTGATGACAACATTGCTGTTGTTGATGCCAGCGTTCAACGGGCTGCTGCTTGATCCGCACTGCCACGGTGATTGCGTACATCATGTGCCCACCACGAATACCGGTCTGCTCGCCTGGAGCGGGTTTGGCCTGGCAGTTCTGGTGGCTCTGGGTTTGTCTCTTCACTTCATTACGGGATTGCGCTTTGGTGTCCGGTTGCGCAAACAATTTGAGGCATTGTCCAGTCGTTGCGAGGGGTATCGTTTGCTGAACGCCAGCGAGCCGGCCGTCTTTACGCTGGGCTGGTGGCGGCCCCGTGTGTTTGTCAGCAAGGGGCTGCTGGATGGTTGTTCTGCTGAGGAGTTGACCATCATTCTGGCGCACGAGGAAGCGCACCGCTTGCGCCGTGACAACCTGCGCCTGCTCCTGGGGCGCGTGTTTTGCCTGGTATTGCCTCGTGCCTGGCGACGCCTGGTTTTGCATGATTTACATCTGCTTTGTGAACAGTCCTGTGACTTTGCAGCGGCCAGTCGTTATGGTTCATTGTCCGTCGCACAGACTCTGGTTCAGGTAAGCCGGATACTGCGTCGTTCACTGGTGCCTTTGCAAGGAGTCGCTTTTGATGGCAGCGATCTGCAGGACCGCGTGCATGCCTTGCTGGGCCTGGATTGCCGCAGACTGCTGACCGGCGGGCAGGTTGCGATGTTGCTGGTTGCCGCCTGCCTGGCAGTGCTGTTGGCGGTTGAACCCCTGCATCACGGAGCTGAATGGCTAATCGGTGTGCTTGACAGTAATGTTATAAGTCAGGCTCGGTAAACGGCCAATCATGGACGAATAATGGCAAAAAAGGGCAATGCCGGGAATTCTCGGCATATCGCTGGTTGCCCGGCCCGGAGTGGATTACACTGCTCGTCAGGATTCTGATTTAGCGTGCGATTTCGGCACAGTCAGCCCGTTGTGTTGGCACAAAAGGATTGGTTTCGGGAGAGCTGTTGTGCACGAGTCTACCGCTACAAAAAACAAAGTTTCAATGATGATACATCAGGCGTTTGGGCACAGACCGTCTTTACCTTTCTGTTGCCTGCTATTTTCCTCAATGTGCGGGCTGATATTGTGCGGGCCCGCGTACGCTCAGCCCGATGGTGTGCCTGGTGGCCAGGGTGACGAAGCGTCCACTGATTCCGTTGAGGTTGATGACAACATTATCACCCGTACCATGGCTGATCTGGAGCAGACTGACGCGTGGCGCTGGCTGGAAGCCCGGCGCGATGGCGTGTCGAAAAACGTTTCCGTGGTGGGGCGGAACATGGACGACTGGCTGGCCGGTGAGGGTGTTGGTGAGCACAGCAATGAAAGCTACATGCGCATACGCATCAATCAGCGTGTTGGTCGCTTCAATTCCTATCATTCCAATGCCCGTATAGGCGGCAGTGTGGATTTGCCCAGAGCCACAGAGCGCTGGAAACTGATTTTCGAATCGGAAAATTCTGAGCGTGACTCTTTGCGTGATCAGCGCCTCAACAATGTCTCCACCGCTTCATTTGCCGGCGGGTTCAGATATGAGCATCCTGAGCGCAACGGCTGGCGATTCAACCATGATATTGGCATGCGGGCGAAGATCCCGCTGGATCCGTTCTACCGTTTTCGTATTCGTTATGGCGTTGACCTCAGTGACGACTGGTATGCGGGTTTCAGTACCCGTATTTTCTATTACAACAATGATGGCTGGGGTCAGGACACCCGTGTATTTTTTACCCGGGCGTTGACGGAGGAATTGAATTTCCGGATGCAGTCGGAAGTCAAGTACACACATGACGAGCATCTGACCGAATTTAGCCAGTCGATAGCGCTATACCAGGCACTGGGTGAGCGCGAAACCATGACCTATGAAATAGGTCTGATTGGTCAGAACCAGCCGGTGGCGACAGTCGACAACTATTTTGTACAGATGGTTTATCGCAAAGCCATATACGAAGACTGGCTGGTGCTGGAGCTTGTGCCACAGCTACTTGCTGAATATGAATATGACTGGAAGCCGGACCCGCGAGTCCAGTTGAATCTTGAGATTTATTTTTTCGATTTTTGATAAAAGGGATTTATGAATTCGCAAGGCCAGAAACCTGTATTTATGCGTCCGGGGCATTGCGCCGGCGACTTGCTGGAAGCACCTGACTGGAAGGTTGTTCGCGAGGCGGAAGGTTTTGTCGAGATCGATGCGCATTTGCCGACGCAGGTACTGAATCCGCGCCAGCAACTGTTTGGCGGTTTTACCGGTACCTACGTCGATATGGTCGCGCTGTATACTGTTCGCACCCTGTTTCCGGGGCGTGACGATTACTGGATCACGACGGTCAATATGCGTATCGATTACCTGGATCCGGTACTGGGCCCGAGGCTGCGATTGCAGGGTGAGTTGATTAACAAGGGACGCTCAACGTCGCTAGTATCGGTGACGTTTCTGGATGATCAGGGAAACAAGCTGGTGTACGCGCTGGTGACCTTGCGTGTTATTGACAGGCAGCAGAGCTGAGTCTGCCGCCGTGCCATAGCGAACTACAGGGCTTCGTTGCCGGTTTCGCCGGTACGAATGCGGATACTCTGCTCGAGCGCAGTGACAAAGATTTTACCGTCGCCGATGTGGCCGGTATTGGCTGCCTTGCAAATTGCATCGATAGCCGAATCCACCAACTCGTCAGCTACGGCGACTTCAATTTTCGCCTTGGGCAGAAAATCCACAACGTATTCTGCACCCCGGTAAAGTTCCGTATGGCCTTTCTGACGACCAAAACCTTTGACTTCCGTCATGGTCATGCCGTTAACGCCCAGCTCTGATAGCGCTTCGCGGACATCGTCGGCTTTAAAAGGTTTGATGATAGCGGTAATCAATTTCATCCAGCATCTCCAGCGTGGCATTGAGTATCAGCAAGGCTGCGAACTTTAGCACGGCGCAACTAAAACCGCCACCAGCGGCCGGTCAGGGGCGTTCGTCGCCGCTGCTATTTTTGTCCCGGGTCTTGTCTGGAGCCGGAGGCAGGACCAGAGAGTGATTCGAGCCAGGGATGCAGGTTGTCCCAGTCCAGCTGGAATACGTGCCTGGCGTCGGGCACCAATGCGGCATCAACACGGGCGCCACCGGCTTCAAGCGCATCGGCCAATGCGGGCATGCGCTGGTTCCAGCGGAACAGATCATCTTCGGCCACCCGCAGATACACCGGCAATTGTTTCATATCGCCAATCAGGGTCAGATCTTTCATCATACCAGGCACGGCGACAACACCGTAGTATTGCTCAGGGTGCTGAGCTGCGAGCTCAAGCGCAGAACTGCCACCGGTAGACACGCCGACCAGCAGAGCCTTGCCCGGCAGGATGTCCGGGGACTTCTGCAAGTGTGCAATAACCTTTGGTATTTTTTGTCCGTTTGCGCCGGTGAACGGCGTATTTGTCGGGGATACCGGCACTGCGATCATCCAGCCTCGGGTTGCCAGCTCCTTGCCTAACCAGAACTGGGCACGGGCAACGTACTCATTGCCGTCACCGCCTGGCATCAATATGCACAGGGGCCAGGGGCCGTCGCCGTGTTGGTTGCTCGGTTCAAAAAGGAATACTTTGACACTGCTGCCGTCTTCCAGCTCCACGACGGTATCACGTGCTGCTGCCAGGGCTGGCAGTAGCAATAGACACAGGGCGATGTAACGACAAATAAACATGAAAGTTTCCGCTGGATTCGATTTTTCCGGGGTATGGGGCTTTTAACTTTGGTAATACGGGTAATTCGGACTTTGACGCTGAATGAATTCAGCTTAACAGAATTACACGCTGCGACAATGGCGTAAGCGACAAAGCGCGCCCGCAAGACGATAACCGGTCGTTAGTGACAATGTGTCAGTTGGGAGGGTTACAGGCCAACGATCTCCATACGTTCATTGGCAGAAACAGTGACCTGAGTGCCATCTTCTGTGATAAAGCTGCTATCCCCTATATTTCGTTTGGAAACCCGGTAAATGACAGGGCTTTGATCGGCATCGCGGTATAGCAGCACGGTAACCAGGCGCTGTTGATCCTGCCACTGCAGGTAAGTGACGAGACTGCCAGCTATCACAATGCCAGCCAGCACAAACCACAGAACCGTTTTCATGTTGCCGGCCATGGTAGGCAGGGCGTCAGCGGGAAGATCGGTCGGATTTTTTCTGTTCTGCCCCTGCCACGGATCAGCGCGCTGACTTGATGGTCGGGAGGGTTGATCGGACACGCGCTGCCTGGCGCGCTGCTTGCGCAGGAATATGGCGGCAACAATTATCACCAGCAGGGTTATCAGCACTTTGCCGAGCATAAGACTCCAGTTTGTGTGGGGCGCGTGAGGTTTGATGATACCGTTCTGTAAGGCTTTGATCCAGTTGTCGCTTGCTGCGCACACTGCCATAATCGGAGGGTATGAAAAGACAGCGCCAGCAGGGGGCCGTAATGCAAAAAATAGTCGGAATAGTGTTACTTCTGATGTCGCTGATATGTGTTATCACGGCATTGCTGACGGCATTGAATCTGGGTTTTATCATGACCAGGCCTGATTCGGTGTCCGTTGCCAATGCATTTGTGGGTCAGTTTGTGGTGATTGTGGGTGCGTTGGTGTTGGGGCGTTTGTCATATCGGTTGGGGAGGGCCCGGTTGGCCGGGACTGCTCGACATTCTGAATCCTGAGCTTACTGTGGTCAGTGGATAGAAGCCCGAACCCTGGGGTGATTGGCTCTCGCGTCATGCGCTTCGAGGCAATGCACCCCATGTTCCGGGCTCCTCTGCTGGGTCCAGTGGCTCTCGGTTAGTGGATCGGGCTCCGAAGCCTGAGGTGATCGGCTCTCGCGGCATGCGCTTCGAGGCGATGCACCCCACGCTCCGGAGCCCTCTGCGGGGCCTGAGACTAGTCTCGGGTGCGGGTTGCGGAGTCAGTGGTGGGAAGCGGGCGCCTGACGCGTTATAATTCGCCTTTTTCGGCAGCTCCGGCGATGAAAGTCATCCACAGTACTGAAGGTTTTCTGCAGCAGCATTCTGGCTGCGTGGCGACTATTGGCAAATTTGACGGTGTCCATGTCGGGCATCAACGCATTGTCGGACAGTTGCTGGAAAAAGCGGCGGTATTTGCGGTGCCGTCGGTAGTCATTGTCATTGAGCCTCACCCGGAAGAATTTTTTGCGCAAAATCCGCGGGACTGTCCGCCACGGTTGAGTGAAGCGGGCGAGAAAGTTGAATTGCTTCGTGCCATGGGTGTTGACTACGTTTATCTGCTGGCATTCAATCGCGAGCTAAGTCGCCTGAGTCCGGAAACGTATATTCAGGACGTTCTGCTCACCGGCCTCAACATTCGTTGCCTGATTGTTGGCAATGACTTCCGTTTCGGTTATCAGCGCAGCGGTGATTTTCAGTTGCTGTGTCGCTACGGCGAAAAGGCAGGCTTCGAGGTAGTGGAAACAGCAAGTTGTATGGTTGATGGCGTGCGTGTGAGCAGTACGTACGTGCGTGAATGTCTGGCTCGGGCCGATTTCGAGCGTGTTGCGACCATACTCGGGCGCCCGTATGCGATCTCCGGTACGGTAGTGCGCGGGCAACAGCTGGGTCGGGATCTTGGCTTTCCGACCTGTAACCTGGCCCTGAACCGGCGCAATATTCCTTTGCACGGTGTGTATGCCTGCACCGTGGACATTACCCTCGGTGAGGGCGAGCATATGAACGCGGTGGGTGCCGCCAATATCGGTTATCGCCCGACTGTGGAAGAGGATGGCAAAGCGCTGCTGGAAGTACATTTGCTGGACTTTGACCAGGACATATATGGCGCCCGGGTGTCCGTGACGTTTCAGCACCGCGTGCGGCCGGAGCAGAAGTTTGAGTCACTTGATGCGCTCAAATCCAGGATAGCCCTGGACGTGGAGGAGGTCAGACAGTACTTCTCCGGCTACCGGCAGTAGCGAACACAACAGCAACCGAAACAGTCGCGTTCGGATGAAGCAAATCCCGGCGCAAAAATTGACAACATACAGGCACAACCTGTTCGATGAGTGATACCAGATGACTGACTATAAACAGACCCTGAATTTGCCCAGCACCGAGTTCCCGATGAAAGCGAGTCTGGCACAACGGGAACCGGGTATGCTAAGCCGTTGGCAAGACATGGATCTGTACGCCCGAATTCGAGAGAACAGCGCCGGGCGACCGACTTTCATTCTGCACGATGGTCCACCGTACGCCAACGGCGATCTTCATTTGGGTCATTCGGTCAATAAAACCCTGAAAGACATAATCGTTAAATCACGTACACTGGCGGGTTTTGATGCGCCTTATGTGCCGGGTTGGGACTGTCACGGTTTGCCGATTGAACACAATGTGGAAAAGAAAAAAGGCAAGGCCGGTCAAAAAATCACGCATGCCGAATTCCGTCAGGCCTGTCGGGTCTACGCTGCCAAACAGGTCGAAAACCAGAAGCAGGACTTTGTGCGGCTGGGGGTCTTTGGGGACTGGGACAACCCGTACCTGACCATGAATTTTGACACCGAGGCCAATATTGTCCGGGCGCTTGGCCGTATTGCCGGCAACGGCCACCTGGTTAAGGGTTTCAAACCAGTCTACTGGAGTGTGGTAGGTGCCTCTGCGCTGGCCGAAGCCGAAGTGGAGTATCAGGATAAAACCTCCTTTGCCATCGACGTGCGATTTGCTGTGCTGGAGCCGACGACCTGGCTGACGGCATTTGCTGTCGATGAAAAACGTGTCGCCGGTAAAAACGTCTCCGTGGTTATCTGGACCACCACGCCCTGGACATTGCCGTCAAACCAGGCTGTATGTTTGAACGAAAACCTTGAATACGCTTTGTTGCGTTGCACGATTGATGATGCGATCGGTGAGGAGTTGCTGATCATTGCTGCTGACATGCAGGAAGAAGTCATGGCTCGTTATGGCTGCGACAAGGCCGAGCGCCTGGGGATCGCCAAAGGTGGTGTGCTGGAAGGTCTGCGTTTGCAACACCCGTTTGTGAGTCGACAGGTGCCGGTACTGATGGGTGATCATGTCACTACCGAAGCCGGCACCGGCGCAGTTCATACTGCGCCTGATCATGGTATGGAAGATTTTGTTGCCGGACAGACGTACGGTCTGGGCACAATGAACCTGCTGGACGAGAACGGGGTCTTTGCTGAGGCTGCTGGTGAGCTGGCCGGTGTCCATGTATACAAGGCCGACGAACAGGTGCTTGATATTCTGCGACGTGAAAACGCCTTGGTCGCCGTGGAGAAGATTCGCCACAGCTATCCGCATTGCTGGCGCACCAAAACCCCGTTGATCTACCGCGCCACGCCGCAATGGTTTATCAGCATGACTGAAAAAGGTTTGCTGGATGCCGCGCTTGCCGCCGTCAAGGGTGTGAAGTGGGTACCCGAATGGGGCCAGGCCAGAATCGAATTGATGCTGAAGGGCAGTCCTGACTGGTGTGTGTCACGTCAGCGCACCTGGGGCGTGCCTATCACCCTGTTTGTGGACAAGAACACCGGCGCTCTGCACCCGGACACCGCCAACCTGATAGAACAGGTGGCACAGCGTATCGAGAAAAAAGGTATCGATGCCTGGTTCGATCTGAGCGCTGAGGAGTTGCTCGGCGATGACGCCAAACAATACAACAAGGTAACAGATACACTGGACGTCTGGTTTGATTCCGGGGTGACACATTATTCTGTCCTGCAGCAGCGTGACGGTCTGCGCTACCCGGCTGACTTGTATCTGGAAGGTTCTGATCAGCATCGTGGCTGGTTTCAGTCCTCGCTGAAAACGGCCATAGCGATGAATGGTACCGCGCCGTACAAACAGGTACTGACACATGGCTTCACGGTTGACGCTGATGGTCGCAAGATGTCGAAGTCTCTTGGCAATACGATCTCGCTACAGGAAGTGTTCAATGAGTACGGTGCGGATATCTTGCGGCTGTGGGTCGCGGCCACCGATTACCGCGGCGAGATCGCAGTATCGCCCGAGATTCTTAAGCGTGTTGCCGATGCCTATCGCCGCATCCGTAACACCGTGCGATTTTTGCTGTCCAACTTGAACGGCTTTGATCCGAACACGGATGTGGTGGCGCCGGAAAACATGCTGGCGCTGGATTACTGGATCACGCGGCAGGCGCAACAGCTTCGTGAGCAGGTGAAACAGGACTATGAGAACTATCAGTTTCTGAATGTATATCAGAAGGTACATAACTTCTGTGTTACCGAGCTGGGCAGTTTCTACCTTGATATCATCAAGGATCGTCAATACACAGCCAGAGCTGATGGCCTGGCACGACGTTCAACCCAGACTGCGATGTATCACATTACAGAAGTGCTGGTCCGTCTGATTGCGCCGATACTGAGCTTTACCGCCGATGAAATCTGGCAGTATGTGCCGGGCGAGCGTCCCGATTCTGTTTTTCTGGCCACATTTGATGAAGGCTTGCCTGCGCTGCCGGTGCGCGATGACTTCAGTGATGCGTTCTGGCGTGAATTGATTGCGGTCAAGACCGCTGTCAACAAAGAGCTGGAAAAGCAGCGGGCAGAAAAAAAGGTCGGTGCTGCGCTGTCTGCCGAAGTAACTCTGTATTGTGAAGAGGCGTTACTAAAACGTTTGTCTGCGCTGCAGGACGAGTTGCGCTTTGTGCTTATTGTATCTGCCGCGAGTCTGGAGCCGATGTCGGCAGGTGATTCGACTGAGACTGTCGCGACCGAGTTGCCGGGTCTGCGCTTGCGTGTATCGCCATCAACGCACGAAAAATGTGTGCGTTGCTGGCATCATCGACCGGATGTTGGCAGCCATGCCTCACACCCGGAGTTGTGTGGTCGTTGTGTGGATAACATCAGTGGCGACGGTGAGCAGCGAAGTTATGCGTGACTCGGAGCATGCCCCGGTACAGGCGTCAGCAGGTGAACCGGCCAGCGTGGTGTGCGCGGGGGCCAGAGTGACCCTGCACTTTTCTCTGGCTCTGCCCGACGGCACTGAAATTGACAGCAATTATGGTAAAGCACCGGCGACTTTCAGGGTTGGTGACGGGAATTTGTTGCCGGGATTCGAGGCGGCGTTGATGGGTGCGGGGCAGGGAGCTTCCGTTTCGGTTGTGCTGCCACCGGAGCAGGCATTCGGTGCAGTTAATCCGGAGAATGTGCAGTCGTTTCCACGCCAGCGTTTTGCCGGGTTGCTGGCCAATACGACAGACCCGGTAGAGGAGGGCACTGTGGTGTCGTTCGCCGATGCCGGTGGTAACGAGATACCGGGTGTACTCAGGCAAATCGGTGAATTGCATGTGGTGATAGACTTCAATCATCCGCTGGCAGGACGTGAAATTCTGTTTACGGCAGATATTCTGTCGGTCATAGCGCCTGGCACCCAGGCAGTCAAAATTCAACTTTGAATCTGGTTGCAGTTTTTTTAAGGATTGGTAATACAGGCTACGGGAGACAGGCATGAGTGCAGTTCAGTTATTCGATGTTTCGGTTTCGCCGGACGCTGAAATCAGGCTGGCCAATCCGCGTGGCTTCTGTGCGGGCGTTGACCGTGCCATTGATATTGTGAATCGGGCGCTGGATGTCTACGGCGCGCCGATCTATGTGCGACATGAGGTCGTTCACAACAAGTTTGTTGTCGACACCCTGCGTCAACGTGGCGCGATATTTGTCGATGAGCTTGATGACGTGCCGGTTCAGGACAGTCTGGGGCGACAGCCGATCGTTATTTTCAGTGCCCACGGCGTGTCGCAGGAAGTGCAGAAAGAAGCAGCTGTGCGTGGGTTTCAGGTATTTGATGCAACCTGCCCCCTGGTGACCAAGGTTCATCTTGAGGTCATGCGCTTCAGCACTGAGGGCCGCGAATGCGTGCTGATCGGTCATGCACGGCACCCGGAAGTTGAAGGCACCATGGGGCAATACAACACCAGTAAGGGTGGCAGTATCTATCTGGTGGAGTCGGTTGAAGATGCTCTTAAGCTGGAAGTTCGTGATCCGTCGCGGCTGGCCTATGTCACCCAGACGACCCTGTCGATGGACGATACCGCGAAGGTGATTGATGCCTTGCGTGACCGGTTTCCGCAGATAGAGGGGCCACGTAAAAAGGATATTTGTTATGCCACGCAGAATCGGCAGGACGCGGTCAAGCAACTGGCCCTGGAGTCCGATCTGTTGCTGGTTGTGGGGTCGCCCAACAGCTCGAATTCGAACCGGTTGTGTGAGCTGGCCGAGCGCATGGGCTGTGAGGCGTATCTGATCGATAGAGTTGATGATCTGAAACCTGAGTGGTTTGTGGGCAAGAAGCGCTTTGGGGTGACGGCGGGTGCGTCGGCGCCGGAGATTCTGGTCCAGCAGGTCGTTGACCGGCTGCGGGAGATCAGCGGTCAGGTGCCGGTTGAGGTGCCCGGGGTGGAGGAGAATATTGTGTTCCGGATGCCTCGAGAGCTTGCTCGCTAGTTTCGGTTTTCGTAGTCAGTGGATCGGAACTCGAACCCTGGGGTGATTGGCTCTCGCGACATGCGCTTCGAGGCAATACACCCCACGCTCCGTGTTCCTCTGCCAAGCCAGTGCAGGGTCAGTGGATCGGGCATCATCGCAAAGGGTGATCGGCTCTCGTTCTGTAAGTGGATCGGATGCCACTGCAGAGGGCGATCGGCTCTCGCGGCATGCGCTTCGAGGCGATACACCCTGTGCACTGCTGCCCTCTGCGGGGCAGGTGGCGCCTTCCTTTCCTAGTTACTCTGTGTATTGCGTTCAGCGGCTCTGGCTCCCGACAATATTCCCATTAACGCGTAGTTGCCTTCGTGGCAGGCGTATTCGTAGATGGGGTCTTCGCTGGCGGTGTAGTTGATGACGGCGGTCCAGGGGCGTTCCCAGGTGCTGGGGTCTTCCACGGTGAATTGGTACTCCAGCACGTCTTCGGCAGTGCGGGTGTAGCGTTCGGTGAACAGGCGGTTGGCGCCCGCGCCACGGAACTGGCTCTGGTCGGAGAAGTTGCGGGTCTGCACGACCAGGGTGTCGCCGTCCCACCAGCCGCGGGAATCGCCGTGCCATAGCTCGATGCGTTCATCGGCGTGGGGTTTGTCGTTTATCGGTACTATTCTGACGTCGTGGATCATTTCCTGAATGATGGCCACCGTGTCTTCACTTTGCACGATCTGGTAGTAGCTGTTGTAGCCGGCCATGATGTAAGGCATGCCCCAGGTGATGCAGCGTTCCTGTAGCGGTCGGCCGAGGTAGGAATCGGTGGCGCCAGGGCGGTTGGCGGCGCGTTCCTGCATGCGGGCGCGGCCTTCTTCAGTCATGGGCGGGATGCGTCCATTGGGTGGGTCTACGACCAGCGAGGTGCGGTTTTCCAGGTTGCGGTCAACCATCCAGGCGGCGTCGTAGTTGCCTGTGGCGGGGTCGTAGGATTGCACCTCGCCGGTGATTACGGCGTTGAGGAAACCATCACCAAACAGGGCGTCGCCGCCGCTGGCCTCAATTTCTGCCGCCTGGGCGCGCAAGTCTGCAAACTCCTCTGCGGTCAGCTCGGGGCGGTCACCAAAGACCTCGGGGCGCTCCAGCGGTGTGCTGCTGTTGTTGGCCCAGACGCCTTGCAAATCAGGATGTCCGTTGATGGTGCGCGGCACCTGCCAGTCGTCTGAATCCTGGGCTGTTGCATAAAAGCTGCCGGTACATAGCAGCGCTAACAGGGCCGGTTTGTGAAACGATGTTTTCATGATGTCGTGCTCCACGTGTCCGAATTATTGGGTGACCGGTTCCTGAATGGTGAAGGGCATACCGCGCGGTGGTACCCGGTCTGCTGGTGCGTTTTTATTCAGGTAGCCGTAGATCAGCTCTTCGGCAAATTCGACGCACTTGAATTCCAGCAGCTGCGCATTTTCTTCCATACGTCGATACAGCGGCAGACGCAATGTCCAGGGCCTGGTGAAGGTCTCCGGGTCGCGGATCTCGGCTTCGTAGCGGATCAGGTTGGGGTTCTCCAGTGTGTATCGTTCGATCACTTCCAATTGATCGCTGTGGTGATTGCCGACGTGATCAAACCAGGTGTAGGGCATAAAATCGGTCACCCGGATCACCAGCGTGTCGCCTTCCCAGTGGCCGCGCGAATGCCCCATCCAGGCCGGCACCGGGCCATCGAAATCGGGCTGATCCATGTACACAATGCGCATGGCACTGGCGAACTCATAAGCCATGACAGTGTGCTCGGGGGATTGCACAATCTGAAATGGAAAGGGCATGTAGTTGGCGCGCGGCACACCGGGCATGTAACATTTGCCGACCGGATCCAGGGCGGCCCAATCGTCGGCATTTCTGTCACGAGTTGCCAGAGCCTCGGGCGTGTATGGCAGCGGGCCGTCCTGCACCACGCCCAGCGTGGCGGGAATGGCACCGTTTGCGCCCATGCGGAAGTCCGGTCCGGCTTTGGCGGCGCCGGGTTCAATATTCCAGTGCGTGCTGCCAAGTGCCTGCCACAGACCGTTCATATCAGGTTTGCCGTCTGCTGTGCGTGGTATGTCGCCGGATTGCGCCTGCGCATTAAAAGGCAACATGGTGATGGCGAGGCTGAGCGCAGCCGCCTGCAAAAGTCCGACGCCTCGTGAAATATTCAATGAGGCAGGCCACGACGCTGCCGCTGGGTCTTTCGACATACTTGTTCTCCCGCGTGTTCTTCTTTATTGTATCGGGGTGCTTATGTTGCTCAACTATCCCACAGAGAAGTAAACATGTCTACGCTGGTTGCCGTTTACGGAACCCTCAAACGGGGGCTCAGTAATTACCATTTGCTGGA
>NZ_JBBDNQ010000002.1:0-1511 GCF_040877505.1 Pseudohongiella sp. | reverse complement strand
AACCGCCCAGTTTGGCAACTTCGCGGTAAAACTGTCCCACGGTCAGGTCGTGAACGCGATTCATATTCTTGCGGGCTAGTTTGAGCATTTCGAGCCAAACTTTCGGGATCACTTTTTTTGCCGGGACATCGGGATTCGTTCGTGCCAGTGACTTCAGTTGCAACAAACGGACCGCCACCACGCTGGTCAAGCCGACAAAGGCTTCCAAACGATCCGCTGTTTTGAGCTGACTCGATTCCGTGCTACAGCCCGTCTTTAACGCCTTGTGATATTCTTCCACTAACCAGCGCAATTCATAATAACCAATGATGGTCCACGCATCATCGAAGGTTGCCACCGGCAGCGAAGTAAGCAGAACCCAGCGAATCGGCGTGACGCCTTGCGGCGCGTTCACTTCCACGACTTCAAGCACCGTCATGGGGATAGGGGACGGATTGAGTTTTTTCACCCAACGGCTGACGTGCCGTGGCCGAGGTATCTTGACAGTACCGACGCGAACTTCCAACTCGGCTTTCCGAGCCGCTTGGCCGGGCCGTGCTCTCAGTTCCAACGTGTAACGCCCCAGAATTTTCAATTGGGGAAGGTACGCCTTCAACGTCATGCTCTTTTCTGCGTCTCCCACAAGCACATAACGTTGCAGTCGAGAAGCTCGAACTACCCAGTCGCTACGTTGCTGGAGCAGGTGACAATAGACTTCGAAGTTGTCGGCCCCGCGATCAAAGACATGCGTATACGAACAGCCTTCCGCGGGAGGACCAATCTGATCGATGACTTGGCCCCATACTTCGGACTCGCGATCCTTCTTATTCAGACGCTTGGGTGCCGATGGACGCTTCTGGCCTTTGGGTTTCTTTTTCCGATAGTGGATCGTCTGGCCGGCAACTCCGAGAATTTCCTCGGTATCGGCGTCAACCATCAAGGCGCTATGCAAGAGAAAACCCCGGCCGCTGCCGTTTCCCGTTGGGCCCACGCCTTTGATCTGACGCAACCCGCCGAAATCAAGCTCTGTGGTATCGCCAATCACGAGCGTATGGCGTGTGGCGCGTTCCTTGGTCAACTCCCAGTGAGTACCAGCAATGGCTTCGAAGGTGACTTCTTGGCGATCGAACATTCGGTATGCCGCTTTGAGATCGGACCAGACTTCCGTTTGATTGGGAAGGCTGGCCGAAGGATTATCGGCGATTTGCTCCGCCACGCGAACCAAACGGTCTGTCCTTCTCTTGTCTCCCAACTCGCAAGCTCCAAAATTCATTTGTGCCCATTCCTTTGTTGACTGCATCGAACCACCTCCGTGACCGTATGTCAGCACCGCTGGCTTAGCCTCCCTTCATCGATGCCTCAATACCCTGCCTCATGCACGGCCCCGCCAACCATTACGCAACTCACCGCGTTTCAGTTGGGCACTTCTCCTAAGTCCACGCATGTCAATTACTTCGACACGCTATCGTGGCACCGCTGCACCCACTAGCAATGCACTGCCGAATAGCGCCAAAATGTGGGTAAGGACAAGG
>NZ_JBBDNQ010000001.1:0-1631 GCF_040877505.1 Pseudohongiella sp. | reverse complement strand
CCGAACTGCCGCATCACCTGACCGATCTGTTCGACCGGCCAGAGCGCTATGAAGTTTTGCCAAACGAACTCGCTCGAGTTCAGGCCTATGTCGCCAACGTCGTCTTCGGCGAGGGTAACTGAGCGGCGTGGCCGCTCCCTTTCCCAACCTCCAGACCCGTCCCGTTCCTGACGGAGCCGCCGTCTCCGAGCAGCCACTGCTGGACCGGATCTACCGGTCTCGCGGTGTGTGCTCACCGCTAGAACTGGACTCGTCCCTGCAGCATTTACTGCCCTGGCAGACGATGAAGGGGATTGATTCGGCGGTAGAATTGTTAATCCGGGCGCTAGATCACCATCAGCGTATTTTGGTTATCGGCGATTACGACGTCGACGGCGCTACCAGCACCGCCCTGGTCGTTCAGATACTGCGAGCCCTGGGTGCCCAGGTGGATTACCTGCTGCCCAATCGCTTCGAATACGGCTATGGCCTTTCGGCTGCTATCGTCGAACAGGCGCTGACGATATCACCTGAACTGATCATTACCGTGGACAACGGCATCGCCAGCCTGGATGGCGTCGCGGCAGCACAGGCCGCTGGCGTTGCCGTACTCATCACCGACCATCATCTATCCGGAGCAGACCTGCCACCCGCCGAAGCCATTGTTAACCCCAACCAGCCAGGCTGCGACTTTGCCAGCAAAGCCGCCTGCGGCTGCACTGTGGCGTTTTATCTAATGATTGCCTTGCGTGCCGCGCTGCGCGACCGGGACTGGTTTGAACAACAGTCTGTGCAGTCGCCGAATCTGGCCCAGTGGCTGGATCTGGTTGCCCTGGCCACTGTCGCCGATGTGGTGCCACTTGATGCCAACAATCGCCGACTGGTAAACCAGGGCCTGGGACGCATTCGTGCCGGTCAATCCCGGCCCGGGATACAGGCTTTATTTGAAGTCGCCGGTAGAGAGTGGCAAAGAGCCCAGGCCTCCGACTTTGGTTTTGTTATAGGCCCTAGGCTGAATGCCGCAGGCCGCTTGGATGATATGGCGATCGGGGTTCGCTGCCTGCTGACCGATAACCCGGGGGAAGCGCGCCAACTGGCGGCGCAACTGGAAGATTTGAACCGGGAACGACGCGCCATAGAGCGTTCTATGGTAGTCGAAGCCCAGCAGACTCTGGAACAAATCCGCGATTCACCGCCTCGCAACGGCCATGTTCTGTACCAGGCCGACTGGCACGAAGGCGTGATCGGCATCCTGGCCTCACGCATTAAAGAGCAAACACACCGACCGGTCATCGCGCTGGCGGGCTCGGATAACGGACGCCTCAAAGGTTCAGCCCGCTCCATACCCGGTTTTCATCTGCGTGACGCACTCGACTGGATTGCCAAGCAGGAACCAGAGCTGCTGATCACCTTCGGCGGCCACGCCATGGCGGCTGGCCTGACGCTCGCAGAGGGGGATCAGGATCGACTGCAACACTGGTTTGAGCAGGCCGTTCAGACGCTCTGTGAACCAGAGGCCCTGCAGCCAACGATTATGACTGACGGAGAACTAAGCGCTAAAGAGCGCGACTTGGGCACGGCCCTAGCCCTGGAACAGGCCGGACCCTTCGGCCAGGGCTTCCCGGCACCGGTCTTTCAGGGCGAATTCCGGA